>DATMTC010000261.1:0-7072 GCA_035565115.1 Microbacteriaceae bacterium
ATCAACGAGTCGACGACCCAGGCTGCAAGCGTGCTTCTTGCTGTGGTGAGCATGTTCTCGGACGCGGTTGTCTTGGTGGCCATCGTCGGTGTGCTTGCGATCGCTTCGCCTGTTGTCACGCTATTCGCCGTTGTTCTGTTCGGATTCTTCGTTTTCGGCATCCAACGCATACTGCGCCCGCGGCAACGGCGAATCGGCCAAGAGCTCGCAGACTCTGGCTTGCAAGCGTGGCAGTTCCTCATGCCCAGCCTTGAAGGATTTCGGGAAGTGAGGCTAACCTCTAGTACCGGCATGTTTGTCGACGGATTCAGGCACGCTCGCTTGCGAAGTGCGCGCGCCAGCAGGCAAATGGGCATCGTGTCCGACGCGCCAAGGTACCTGCTCGAGGTGGGGTTTGTCCTTGCGATCCTCGGGATCGCACTGATCTTGTTCACCACTGGCACGCGCCAAGAGGCGCTCACCGTCCTGGGTATCTTCGCGGCCGCCTCCGTCCGAGCTCTTCCCACGATGAATCGCATCAGTGCAAACCTCGCGACGATGCGAATCGGCCAAGCGGGCTTGCATATCATGTCGGACGCTGTCGACCAGCTCGACGATGCCCCCACGTATGCCGAAGCTCCGAGCGGCACGCAGGAGTACTCGGGCGATGTGATGCTCCGTCAGGTTGTGTTCCAGTACCCGGATGGCGACAAGCCAGTACTCAACGGCGTCTCGCTCGTGATCAAGCAGAACCAAACCACGGCCTTCGTCGGTTCAAGCGGGGCTGGCAAGAGCACTCTGCTCGACCTCGTGCTTGGCCTGCTCGAGCCCACGGCGGGTGAGATAACATGCGGTGGCACGCCGATTGGCCAGGACAGCGCGATGTGGTATCGGGGCCTCGGCGTCGTACCGCAAGACGTCTTTCTGACACATGACACGATCATGGCGAACATCGCCTTCGGTGTCGGCGCCGCCGACATTGACAGGCGCCGCGTCATCGAGGTTGCTGAGATGGCGCAACTGCATGATCTTGTCGCCGAACTGCCGGACGGCGTGGAGACCGTCGTCGGCGAACGCGGCGTTCGGCTCTCCGGCGGACAGCGGCAGCGCCTCGGGCTTGCGCGGGCGCTCTATCGAAGGCCCCGCATCCTGGTGCTGGATGAGGCGACGTCCGCGCTCGACAACCTCACCGAACATGAGATCTCTGAGACGCTTGCCCGTTTGCAAGGCAGTATGACGATTCTGATCGTCGCGCACCGGCTGTCCACCGTTCGTCATGCCGACACCCTGGTCTTCTTGAAGAACGGCCAGATCGACGCGCAAGGTACGTTTGCCGACGTGCGGGATCGCAGCGACGATTTTGCGCACCTCGTTGAACTCGGCAGGCTCGAGTGACGACGCACCCTTCAATCGTGTTCCAAGTCAGCTAACCGCGTTTCGCCCATCTTGATCGCGTGCGTGTGCGACCGTGCGTGCGCCTACCGCCGCGATGGTCTGAACTGGGGCATGGCAAACCGCCCACATGCCGAGACTCAACGCATACGCCCATTCGTGCCGCCTCAGCGTCGCAACGAGTTCGCCGAGATTATCGCTGGCCATATTGCGCCGACCAACGCGAAGGTTTGACGCCAACAGCGATGCAACTTCGCTTTCACCTCGCCCACGCGCGTGCTGCTGAAGTTCTCGCACCCCTCGGATTACCGCGCGACGGCCAGCGAGGCCGCGGTTTGTAACGTTGCCAGCGTGCCGCCGGTACCCCACTAGCGCTTCATCCACAGCCGCGAATTCTCCTAGTTGGAGAAGTCGAAGCGTCAAATGGACGTCTTCCGCTGGTTCCATTTGGCTCTCGCAACCGCCAACTTCGTAATACGCATCTCGCCGAATCAACAGCGTAGTCACTCGTGGCAACGGGACTGTTCCCCTTAACAGTTCTGAGGACGTGGTAGTTCGTGCGGGCCATCCCCGCCCGAAAAGCTTGCCTGCACTATCCATGTACCACCCGCCCGAATAGACGGCGATCACGCCTGGCTGACTGGCGATGGCTCCGAGCTGGCGTGCAATGCGCCTAGAGTCCCACACGTCGTCGTCGTCGAGAAACGCCACCCAGTCGCCGGTCGCGGCTTCAACACCGCGGTTGCGAGCGACTGAGATCCCACTGGGGTCCTGCCTGATGTACATGACGTTCATGGCATCCGCAAGGGCGGCGAGCCCTGGGCCTGGTGAACCGTCGTCGACGAGTATGACCTCTGCGACCGGTGTCGTCTGTGCGCGGACTGAGGCGATGGCCCCCTCCAGATACGGTCCTCCACGATTGGTTGGGATGACCACGCTAACCGTGGGTTGTGGCACCGCCGTTTTCCTTCCGATCGGGTGTGAGTCAGTATAGCTATGGACTACCAGGGTGTGGACGCGATGTTAGTTCGTCTAACCGGCCTAAAATGGCGGCGGACGACGCTTCGAACCGGCGGTCCGAGATCCTGCGAGTCGAGGGGGCTTTCTTGGGCAGCGAACCTTCGCAAAGCATTTGTATCGTGACGTACGAACGTCTCGAATACTTGCGCCGATGTCTGACATCGATCCGGGGATCCGTGGACGCAACGACGCAGATCATCGTGGTCGACGCATCACGTACAAGCGCTCGGGAAATGCTCGATCCATCGTGGAATGCATTGATGTACTTCCATAAACCAGAGCTCGCCGGGTGGATGACGCGTGCGAGGAATGAGGCGCTCCGTCACGCCGATGGCGAAGTCATAAGCTTCTTAGACGACGATGTCGTGGTGAGCAACCACTGGCAGTCAGCAATCCGCTCGGCGTTCCTCGATGACTCGATCCAGTCCTTGGCTGGGCGTACTCGCAACGGGCTGGCGGGTGAGGAAGAATATCCCCTCCCGATCGGCCGTCTCCAGCCTGATGGCACCCTCACCGCCGGATTCGCTTCGCTTCCTGACAAGCTAACGAACGTCGATCACGGTATCGGTGCGAACATGTCCTTTCGCCGCTCTCTGCTCGCGAGACTGGGCGGTTTTCGAGATGACTATCCCGGGACGGCTATGCGCGAGGACACCGATATATTCCTGCGCGCTCGACGACTGGGTGTTCAGTCGGTGTTCGCGCCCGACGCGGTGGTCGACCACCTGCCAGCGCCACACGTTCGGGGAGCGCGGTTCGACACGCGCTACAAGCTGTACGGGCGGCGCAATCATGTTGTGCTACTGGCTCGCGATTCGGGAATAGGCTCGACGATTCTTCGTCGATGGGTTGTCGTCCAGTTTCGAAGTGTCGCGGCCGCACCGACTCTGCTCCGGCGCATACGCCGCCTGGGTGTTGTCACAGCGGGCGTTGTATGGGGATTCGCGGCCGCCCTGCGCCAGGCTAGCTGGGGAGCCACGTCGCCAGTGCGCTCCGATGCCCTCGGCCAAGAACTGAGCGCCGTGCTCGGCCGGGCGGGTCCCGCGGATTCATCCGCCTAGGCGGACCACTATTGTGGATCGCATGTCGGTTGTCGCTCGTGTGTTGCGCCGGTTCTCGCGCCACATCGCGTGGCGAGTCCGGCGCGCGAAGACGACGACCGTGAATCATTTCCGGCGACGTGATCGAACGATCATCATGACTCCGCCGCGTGGGCTCCGCTTTGGGAATTGGCTCTACCTGTGGCTCTCCGCGCACGACCGTTCCAGCGAATGGCACCCAGTTCTGGTATTAGAAAGACCGGAGATGCAGCCTTGGTTGGACGCATTCCCGGCTTTGCGTTCCTTAACGATCACCGCAGATGAGATGAAGTTTCACGACTGGCGCGAATGGGACGAGTCGTCGTGGAACCAACGATTTGACGTCGACTTCTCTCGATCCGCGCTCGTGTCGTTCATCGAGATTTATCTCGCGCCCAATATCGAACCAGACCTTACGGGTGCCCTGGTCGTGAACGTTCGGCGAGGAGATTACTACGCTCGCCCGGAACTTCGTGTTCGATACGGGTTCGATCAAATCGGATATTTGAAGGCCGCGCTTGCTCACTTTGGTGAGCCTAAACGCATACTGGTCGTTTCAGATGACCCGGATTGGTGTCGGAATACCCTCGACAGAATGCTGCGATCGCAGGCTCCGGTTGTGACTTACGAAGAGGCCGACCCGCTTGCCAACTTCGTGTCGGTTGCCGCGGCCAGCCGGATTATCGGAACGAACTCGACTTTTACGTATTGGGCCGCATACATCGCAAGCGTTCTGCACGCAAACCCCGACATTGTCATGCCAAGATTCCACGCGCGCATGGCGGACGGGCGGACAGATGCATACCAGCTTGACCCGCGATGGACGGCGCTTGACGGCTTCCATTGACCCAAGCGAAGCAAACACGTTGCTTGGGTCAGGCTGGCGGGATCGAGGTACAGTACCTACACGAGTTGGCACCCTTTGCGACCTGGGCGGCAGATGAATCTGAGTAACCTCGCATGAGTGCGTCACTGTTGACCATCGCCACCATCGCGACGTCCATGCCGATGGGCGCAGAGGTATACCAGAACGAGGTTCAGCGTCGTGCCTCAAGTGCATTGCGTGAAGTGGACGACCGTGAGTGGCACGTGCGTCGGTTTGCGGTCAGGTCGATGCGCTCCGAGTTGCCGGGCAATGGGCGGCTACCGCTGGGCGCAGTGATTGGGGCTTCCGCGGGCGTACGGCGCGCCGTGGGCCGCTTGCTGTACGGCAGGGGCACGGTGACGCACAGAATGAACCTTGAGCTGCCGCCGTCGCCGCACGCGGACGTGATCACCTTGCACGACGTCGTTGCGTGGCGGTTCCCAGACGAGTCTGCTCCCGTTCCCGCAGCGGCGGAAGAAGCGCGGCGAGCGGATGCCGTCGTGTGCGTGTCCGAATTCAGCGCGCAGGAAGCCGTCGATCTTCTCGGCGTCAAGGATCCGATCGTCGTACATAACGGCGTGGATGCACGCTTCTTCGATGCGCAGCCGCTCGAGCAGGCACGCTTGCACGAACTCGGTATTGGGCGGCGCTACGTGCTGCATGCCGGTGGCGCGGCGCAACGCAAGAATCTTCAGGGGCTCGCCGATGCATGGCGGCTTATCTCCAAGGCACGGCCGGATCTGCAGCTGGTCCTTGCCGGTCCTCCTCATGCGCGCCGCAGCGAGCTGTTCGAGAGGCTGCCAGGCACTCGGCTCGTCGGACGCGTGCCTGATGACGTTATACCAGGACTGGTGGCATCCGCCGCCGCAGTGGTCGTGCCTTCGCTCTATGAAGGATTCGGGCTTCCAGTTCTCGAGGCGATGGCGGCGGGCACACCAGTTGTGGCTGCAGCAACGAGCAGCCTGCCAGAAGTTGCAGGCGACGCCGGCATCCTCGTTGAGCCGACTCCCGTCGCGATCGCAGATGGTGTGATCGCGGCGACGGGAGATGATCCCGCAATCGAAGCGCTCGTGCAGCTGGGCCGTCAGCGGGCCGCGCAGTTCACTTGGGAGCGGTCCGCGCGCGATCATGCTCGTGTTTGGGCATCCCTGGTGTAAGGCACTCGGAGTGTGCGTTCGCGGCGGCTCCTGCGGTGGCCGGGATGCACACTAGCTCTTGTGTAATTTCGTTGCGTAGAGTTGCAAGTACTCTTCGGCAACTCGTCTCCAGGTAAAGTCGCAGACCCGCTTGCTTCCAGCGGTCGCCAGACGCTCGCGGAGCGCTTCGTCACTCGCGATCACTCGCATGGCCTGCGCGAGTGTTGTTAGGTCTTCCGGGTCCACAAGCAACCCGTCAACGCCGTCGCGCACGAATTCGGATGCGCCGCCACGCGAGGTCATGATCAGCGCTGCGCTGCTTCGCCACGCCTCGAGCGCGACGATTCCGAATGCTTCAGAGCGGCTGGGTACCACGATCGCGCGCGCCTGCGCCATTGCATCCGCGACGCCCTGCGGATCGAGTCTGCCAAGGAAGTGTACCGCAGCAGAGATTCCGAGATCCCTGGCGAGGTCGGACAGTGCGCTGCGCTCAGGGCCGTCTCCTGCGATCAGCAGGCGATGGGTCGACGCAAGGCGGGAACGTCCGAACGCGTCGATGAGCAGGTCGAATCCCTTGGATCGTCCAAGGCGCCCGACCCCGAGGAAGAACGGGGCGGCCTCGATGCGCGCAACGTCGGTGCGGGCACGGATGGACAGATCCACCCCGTTCGGCACTGCGTCGGCGCTGCCCAGCCCGAAGTTCGCTCGCAGATCGTTGAGGACGTACTCGGACGGCGCGGTCACAAAGGACGCCTGCGCCACGGCCTGAGTGAGCCGCGCGCGCAGCAGGTTGGATCGCTGAAATGCGCCGTTGTCATCGCCGATTGTCTCGCCGTGAGAGGTCACGGCAAGCGCCGTGCCCGTTCGGCGGTGCAACGCGAGTGCGTAGATCCCATTCGGCCCGAAGCAGTGCACGTGAATAATGTTCGGTCGGAACTGACTGTGCGCACGCATCCATCGCCTCCAGGCGGCTGGGGCGCGTACACCGAATCGTGCCATAGCTGCAAGGCTGCGCGCGGGCAGCGGAGTGGGCAGGTAGCGAACGAGCACGCCGTTATCGGTCGTCTCACCAAGGTGCTCGCCCCTGTCGGCCGTCCATACTTCAACGAGCACGCCGGATTCGGTCAACTCACGCGCAACTTGACGCACGTGTTCTTCGACACCACCGAAATGCGGGTGGTATGAGGATGCGACGAGCGCCACGCGCAGTCGGCTCGAGGGAACGGGGTCGGGTGTCACGACCTGCGAATGCGGTCCCGCGGCTTGCGCGGCCGACGTTCAGCCGGGCCGTCGAAAAGTGCGCCGAGCACCTTGTGCATTTCTTCATCCGTTGCGTCGTCATTGTTCGAGTCGACATCGGACCCGGCGGGTACGCCGGATCTCTCTCGTTCGCGTATCCGCGTGGCGAGCTGCTCGTTGTCCTCGGTCGCAGCGGATTCCGGCGCGTTCGTCGTCGCTGGCTCATTCGCGTGCGATGAGTAGCTTTTGCGATACGCATACGCGTACGGTGAGGCGTCGATTCCGCGCAGAGGCACGCGGTTGAGCACGAGTCCAAGCGTGCGTCCGTGCGCCTTATGCAGGGCTTCTAGAGCCTTCTCGGC
>DATMTC010000262.1:0-6170 GCA_035565115.1 Microbacteriaceae bacterium
CGTATCCGTCATGTTCGGCGGTCAGATAGTACGTCGGGCAGGTCAGCTTGGGGACCACATCGGCCACGTCCTTGCCCTCGATGAACTCCTCGGCCGACAATGCGACGAGCGCATCCGGCGCCGGTTTCGCTCGCGTCGCAGCGATGATGGATGCCTTCGCGCCCTGCGAACCGCCGAGAAGTGCCGTCTGCTTCGCGCCATTCGACCGCACGTAGTCGAGCACATCGACCGCGTTGTCGCTCTCGGTGTCGACGTATTCGTAAAGCGCAACCTGATAGCCCTGCTGGCGCAGCGCATCCGCAAGTCCCGCCCAGACGCACAGGTTGTTGCCGCTCTGATTCGAGATCACGACAGCGCGGTCACCCGATCCGATCAGTTGCACAGTGATGCCCTTGACCATGACGGGCTTGGGTTGCAGCGCCGAGAGGCAGGATGCGGCGGTGGCCGTCGGGCTCGGCGTTGCGGATGCGCTGCTCGCGCCGGCAGGGGTCCCGGCCTGGCCCGCCTTCTGGGCGTCGGCGGAGCATCCGCCGAGTGCGAGCGCACAGACCACGCCCACGATCACGGTGAGACCGCGGTAGCTGGATGGCTTGCCGGTGCGACCGAACACGGTTCCGAGCCTAATCCTGCGCCGCACGCCCTGTCGCCTCATCCCCCTCCCCATCCCGTGAGTTGCGAGTTTCCGTCCTTCCCAGCGCGCTTTAACGACGGAAACTCGCAACTCACGGGAGAGGGGACGGGTTATTGCTGCTTGGCTTTGGCCCTCAGCACCTTCTCGTCGATGGGCGCGTTTCCAGAGACCCGCAGCGCCTTGTAGTACTCACGCGCCTCGTTCTGCCGCTCGGCTTCGATGCCTGACGCGATCGTCGCCCGCAGGTGCTCCTGTCCGTAACCGAAGGCATCCACCAGATCCACCGCATGCGGACGCAGGCGAGCGATCAGGCGGTCGATGTATGCCGTGACAGCCTGCGCGCGCTGCGGCGACAGTCGCCCGTGGATGAGATACCACGCCAGGTGCCGCTCGACGAGCGACAGCGCGAACAGGTCGTGCAGCCAGGTGAGCACCTGCTTGTTGCCCGGATCTTCGATGTGTTCGAGCGCCTCGGTGAACGCCTCCCACTGCAGCAACTCGCCATGTGCCCTCGCTGCTTCGATCAGCTCGTTCTGCTGCGAGTTGAACAGGTTGGCCGACTCCCGCTTCGGCAGCTTGCTCGCATGTCTGAGCTTGGTTGCCACCTCGGCGATCATCGTCTCGACCCGGTCTGTGAGCAGTTCGCGCTGCACGTTGGCATCCCGCAATTGGCCGACCGATCGCGCAGTCGAGCCGAAGTCGGCAACGGTCTGCGCCAGGCTGCGCAACCCGCTGCCGTGATACGCCCGATCGGCGGCCTGGGTGACGACGTACCGCGCCATCGCGCCGGCATCCGCCTTGGCGAACTTCTTCGAATAGTCGGTCAGCAGTCGCTTCGCGACCAACTGCAGCAGCACGTTGTTGTCACCCTCGAACGTGACATAGACATCGAGGTCGGCTCGCAGCCCAACAAGCCGGTTCTCTGCCATGAAGCCTGCACCACCGCACGCCTCGCGCGCCTCCTGAAGCGTGTCGAGCGCGTGCCAAGTCGACAACGGTTTGAGCGCTGCGGCGAGCGTTTCAAGATCTTGCCGGTCGTCGTCGGTGTCAGTTCTGCCACTGAACACGTCGTCGAACTTCTTGAGCAGTGTGTCATGCGCGAAGATCTGCGCGTAAGTCGTCGCCAGGCGAGGGATCAGCCTGCGCTGGTGGCGCTGGTAGTCCAGGATGACCTCTTCATCCGTTTCGCTCGCCGCATTGAACTGCCGACGCTGGCTCGCATAGCGGATGGCGATCGCCAGTCCCATCTCGGCCCCGATCGTCGCCGCGCCATCCAGCGAGACACGGCCCTGCACCAGGGTGCCGAGCATGGTGAAGAACCGCCTGCCTGGGCTCGAGATCGGGCTCGAGTATGTGCCATCCTCAGCAACGTCGCCGTAGCGATTGAGCAGGTTCTCGCGCGGAATCCGCACGTGATCGAAGCACAGGCGGCCGTTGTCGATGCCGTTGAGGCCGCCCTTGAGTCCGTCATCCTTGCCGCTGATTCCAGGCAAGAACTCGCCAGCTTCGTCGCGCAACGGCAGATAGAACGCGTGCACGCCGTGGTTCACGCCGTTCGTGATCAGCTGCGCGAACACGACGCACGCGCGGCCATCGACCGCGGCGTTTCCGATGAATTCTTTCCACGCGCCGGCGAACGGCGTGTGGATCTCGAACTCGTGCGTCTGCGAGTCGTAGGTCGCGGTCGTTGCAATGGATGCGACATCCGACCCGTGGCCGATCTCCGTCATCGCGAACGCGCCTGGAACCTCGAGGCTCATGATGCCTGGCAGATACTTTTGGTGGTGGCGCTCGGTCCCCAGGTGCATCACTGCGGCGCCGAAGAGGCCCCACTGCACACCCGCCTTGATCTGCAGTGAAGGGTCGGCGGTCGTGAGCTCTTCGAACCCGGCGATGTTGCCGCCGTGATCCTCGAGTCCGCCGAGCGCCTGCGGGAACGCCCTGTGCACCTGCCCGTTCTCGACCAACAGCTTCAGCTGCTCGAACGCCCGAGCTCGCTGCTCGTGATAGCTCGCGCCGTCGACGCGGTGCAACTCGGGGTTCGCGGCGAGTTCGCGGCCGGCGAGTCGCACTTCGGCCCACGAGCCAAGCAGTTGCCGCTCGAGGGAGGCGACGTCGACGTGCACCGGCGGCGCATCCATGTCGATCGGGCCGGTCGCCAGCCTGATCTCATCGTTACGAGTGCCCGTCGATGTGTTGCGCTGGGTCGTGGTGCGCGGGGTCGTGTCAACCATCGGCAATCCTCTTCGTCTCGATTGTGGGGGTTCTTCCACGCTATTCCTGTTGCCGCGCGGCCGGGAAATGCGGGGTGCGCAAGCGACAAACAGTGTGTGGATGCTACGCCGCCAGCCTGTAGGAACCCACAGGCTGCCATAGGATTGCGCGAGTGACTGCCGCCCCAGCGCCGAACCGCGCGACCAACCGCGCGACCGTTCCCGTGACCGTCGCGCGCGCACTGCGCAACCCCAGGCTGCTGAGTGTCGAGGTGCTTGCCGGCATCGTGACGACACTCGCACTGATCCCCGAGGTGATCTCGTTCTCGGTGATCGCTGGAGTCGATCCGAAGGTGAGCCTCGTCGCATCCGTCGTTCTTGCCGTCTCGATGTCGTTCCTCGGTGGCAGGCCGGCCATGATCACGGCCGCCGCCGGATCCGTGGCGCTTGTCGTCGGGCCGCTGGTCAAGGAACACGGCGTTCAGTACCTGTTGCCGACCGTCGTGCTGGCCGGGCTCATCCAGATCGCGTTCGGACTCGGCGGATTCGCCCGCCTGATGCGGTTCATTCCGCGGTCGGTGATGATCGGATTCGTCAACGCGCTCGGCATCCTGATCTTCATGGCGCAGGTGCCGCATCTGCTTGGCGGTTCATGGTTGATCTATCCGCTGTTCGCGCTCACCGTGCTGATCGTGTTGTTCTTGCCGCGACTGACAACTGCGGTGCCCGCTCCGCTGGTTGCGATCGTCGTGGTGACGGCGATCGCGTTCGCGTTCCAGTTGAACGTGCCGACCGTGGGAGACGAGGGCGCGATCGCGGGCGGACTGCCGGGGATCACCGCGCTGGCCGTGCCGTTGAATCTCGACACGCTGTCGCTGATTTGGCCGACCGCAGTGAGCGTCGCATTCGTCGGACTCATGGAGACCCTGCTGACCGCCAAACTCGTCGACGACATCACAGACACCCGGTCGCACAAGGGCCGCGAGTCATGGGCGCTCGGCGTCGCGAACATTCTCGCCGGGTTCTACGGCGGCATCGCGGGCTGCGCGATGATCGGGCAGACCGTCGTGAACGTGCGCCTCGGCCGCGCCAGAACACGCATCTCGACACTGGTTGCCGGGCTCATGCTGCTTCTGCTGATCACCAGTCTCAGCGACGTGATGGCGCGCATCCCGATGGTCGCCTTGGCCGCCGTGATGATGATCGTCGCGATCGAGACCGTGAACTGGCACAGCGTGCGCCCGTCAACGCTGAAGCGGATGCCGATTCCCGAGACGCTCGTGATGGTCGTCACGATCGGCACAGTCGTCGCCACGAACAACCTGGCGCTCGGCGTCGCAATCGGCGTTGTGCTCGCCGTGCTGCTGTTCGCTCGGCGGGTCGCGCACGTGCTGCGCGTCGACCGGATGCTCGCGGATGACGGTGCTGTCGTGCGCTACCGGGTGAGCGGTCCGCTGTTTTTCGGCAGCAGCAACGACCTGGTCGAACAGTTCTCATACGCGGACGATCCTGCGAGCGTGGTCATCGATCTGACCGATGGGCAGATCTGGGATGCGTCGACCGTGGCGGCTCTCGACTCGATTCAGACGAAGTATGCCGACCACGGAGCATCCGTCACGGTGGTCGGGCTCGACGAGCGCAGCACGGACTTTCACGGGCGGCTGACCGGGCGCCTCGGCGGCTGAGGAGCAGACTCGCACGCTCGCCCTTGACAGCGGCTGGCGCACTGCCAATACTTAACCATATGGTTTACCAATCGGTGGATGTGGGGCGGGTCTTCCACGCGCTGTCGGATGCGACCAGGCGCGACATCGTGCAGCGGCTGAAGACCGCCCCGCAGAGCGTGAGCACGCTTGCCGAGCCATATCGGATGAGCCTGCCTGCGCTGACCAAGCATCTTGCGGTCCTCGAAGCGGCCGGGTTGGTGCGCACGTCGAAGACCGGCCGCATCCGCCAGTGCGCACTGGCGACGGATGCGTTGAAGGCAGCTGCTGCGTGGCTGAGCGACTACGAAGAATTTTGGACCGACCGCCTCGACGCGCTCGAGGCTCACCTATCTGAAACAAACCGAGAGGATCACCCATGACCGAGCTGAATCTGACGCGCGTTCTGCGCGCCGACCGCGATCGAGTGTGGCGAGCGTGGACGGATGCCGCCGAACTCGCAGCGTGGTTTTGGCCCGCGTCGTTCGCGACTGAGGCACAGGTCGACGCACGCGTCGGCGGGTCGTGGCGCGTGGCATCCGAGGCGGCCGGCATGGCGGCATCCGGCTCGTTCGTTGCGGTCGAACCGCCCACCAGACTCGTGTACACCTGGCGATGGGACGGCGAAGACGACGAGACGCTCGTGACCCTGACACTCGCGGATGCTCCTGGTGGCGGCACCGAGCTGACGCTCACGCACGAGCGCTTCCAGTCCGAGCAGAGCGCCGCAGATCACGAGCAGGGTTGGAACGACTGCCTGGACCGGCTGCCAGCATTCATCGCGGGCTGAGTCACAATCTCACGCGTCGCGCCGTTCCCGTGAGTTGCGGGACCTGCGTGGCTCACGGGGCGTGCGGGGCTCGCTCTCCACGCGCACCCCAGCGCCACCAGGCGAAGACATAGATGACCAGGCCTGCGACCAGGCCGGCGAACACCCAGAGCACGATGAGGTAGTCGATCCACGAGCCGATCGGCGGCGATCCCGGCAGGAATGTGCGCAGCGGAATGGTTGCGAACAGCATCGCGGCCATCCAGCTCATCAGTGTCGGCTCCATCTTGCGCTTGCCGCGATACGCGTTGATCGCCACGAACAGAACCAGACACGGCATCGCGATCATCAGAGCGAGCAGCACGATGCCGAACGCGATCGTGCTGCCGGCGCGCCACGCACGCACTGCGATGGTGTGCGACTGGTCTGCTGCTGCGTCATCCGAATTGATATGAACATAGGGTGGATCCTCGCGCCCGACCGCGTCGAGATTCCAGCCGGGCACGTAGCCGCGAACCGACACATGCGTAGGCATCAACGCGCGCGAGTCACCGTCCCCGGCGTACGCGATGATGACGAGCGGATCTGCTCGATAGCCGTCGAACGGCCAGTTTTCGATCGAGCCGTCGACGATGATGTCGACAGGCACGATGGACGGAACGGCTCCGGCCTTGAACGTGATCGACTGTGCACCGGCCGTGGGCGAGAGGATGACGTGCACGGTTTTCGTCAGCCCGATTCCTTCGCGTGCTACAAGTTCCTTCGACGGATCGATCTGCAGATTCATTGAGATGCGGCCTGCGGCAGGGTTCACAGAGTCCGGAGTCAGCACGACCGTCACCCCACCGGGCGGC
>DATMTC010000263.1:0-1741 GCA_035565115.1 Microbacteriaceae bacterium
ATCCGTTCCTGCTCGCCTGGGTGGCGGCCGCGCTGCGCGGGCGGCGTGGGGCCACGGGTTTCCTCGGCGCTGTGCGAGGCGAACGCACATCGGCCGCGACCCTGATTCCAGTGCTTGCCGTGCTTGTTGGCATCGCGGTGACGGTGTTCTCATCCGTGATCTTCAGCACGGAGCGCACGGGCATCGAGCAGGCCTCCCGCGGGGCGATCGGAGCCGATATCAGTGTCACGTCGACGCGGCTGACGCCCTCCCAGATCGACCGGATGCGAGCGGTCCACGGGGTAGCCGACCTCGCAACGGTCGCGTCCGCCGGATACGCCAACCTCGAAAAGGACGGCACATCGCAGCCGGTGTTCGTGATCAACGCCAACACCGAAGCGCTCGCACACCTGCAGGCCGACCTGCCTGCCGCATCCAGGACCCCGACAGGGATGGCGCACACCAAGAACGGGCGTGCGCAGATGCTGATCGGCGGATGGGATGCAGACGGTCACGCTCGAGACGGTGTGTTGCGCATCGCAGACGTGACCCTGCCGGTGCACGTCGCATCGACAACGGCCGTGCCTGGTGACTTCATCAAGAACTCGCCGTGGGTTCTGCTGGACACGCGCGCGGTTCCGCGTGGCTTCCATCTGAACACGACGGCGGTGACAACCGCACTTGTCAGGCTTGACCCGGGTGCGAACGCCGCATCAGTGCAAAAACGGCTGAGTGCAATTGCCGGCGCGAACGCCGTGGCCGAAAGCGCAGGCAAACAGGCGCAGGCCGCGCGTTCCGCGCCGATTGTCGGCGGCCTCGAGGGGATGCTCGTGATCGCGATCGGCTTGGCGGTTGCGCTGTGCGTGCTTGCCTTGGTGCTCTCCCTCGTGTCAAACGCGGAGGCGCGGCAGCGCCTGACTGCGACGCTGCGCACACTTGGGTTCTCGCGAAGGCAGAATGCCGGCCTGACCGTGTGGGAGATCGCGCCCACGGTGTGCGCCGGCCTGATCGGCGGGCTGATTGTCGGATTCGCGTTGCCATTCGTGGTTGTGCAACCGCTGAACCTGGCCGCATTCACCGGTGGTGCTGCGCATCCGATGATCGCAGTCGACGGCGGCATCATCGCTGTCGCGATCGCAGGCTTCATTCTGGTCTGCGCGATCAGCACGGCAGTTGCGCTGATGGTGTCGAATCGCCGCAGCGCAGCGAGTATCTTGCGAACGGGAGAGGATGAATAGTCCATGAGTAGCTCAGTTGCACGGCAAACCGTCATGTCGCCAGATGACGGCGAGATTCTGTGCTCCGACCTGGTTCGCATCTACGCCTCCGAGGGCGTTGAGGTGCAGGCGCTGCAGGGGCTGAACCTGCGAATCGACCGCGGTGAGATGGTCGCGATCGTCGGAGCATCCGGGTCTGGGAAGTCGACGCTTCTTGGCATCCTGTCTGGCTTGGACCGGCCGACCGCCGGTGCTGCGGCGGTTGCAGGCAGGAATCTGCTGGCGCTGAGCCGGTCGCAGCGTGTCGATTACCGGCGGCATACCGTCGGTTTCGTTTGGCAGCAGACCGGGCGGAATCTGCTGCCGTATCTGACCGCGGCCGAGAACGTTGCGATGGCCCGCTCGGTCGCCAGAAAACCAACGCACGAGCTGAGCGTCGATCAGCTGCTCGAGCTTCTTGAGGTGGCCGACTGCGCCGATCGCACTCCGGCGAAGCTCTCAGGCGGGCAGCAGCAGCGGGTTGCAATCGCCGTCGCGCTTGCGAA
>DATMTC010000264.1:0-4757 GCA_035565115.1 Microbacteriaceae bacterium
GCGCGCCTTGCTGGCGAACAATTGACGGCGCAACACCCACTGGCCTGACACACTGGAAGTCGACCACGATTGCAGAGGAGCGCGGATGGATCCCGAGCCGATCGTATCGCCGGGTAACAGGCGGCAGCTGCTCGGTTCCGATCGCCTGAAGGCCGACTGCTCCCGGTGCGTCGGCCTGTGCTGCGTCGCTTTGGCATTCGCGAAATCGGCTGACTTCGCATTCGAGAAGGATGCGGGCGAAGAATGCGTGAACCTGCAAGATGACTTTCGCTGCGGCATCCACCCACAGCTGCGTGAGCGCGGCTTCAAAGGCTGCACGGTGTTCGACTGTTTCGGTGCCGGCCAGCACGTGACGCAGAACACGTTCGGCGGGCGGAGTTGGCGCGATGATCCTGATCTTCGCGGGTCGATGTTCGCCGTCTTCCCGATCGTGCGGCAGCTGCACGAGATGCTCTGGTATCTGAGCGATGCAGCCAGCCGGCCGCAAGTGCGCGCCATGCGGGACGACATCGATGCAATGCGCGCCGCAACGGAGCGCCTAGCCGCGCAATCCGCCGCGGAGATTCTCGCGACCGACGTTGACGCTCATCGTCACGCCGTGAACCGTGTGCTTGCGCAGGTCAGCGAATGTGTTCGTGCGGGCACTGTCGGTGCAGCGAAACCGCCAGCGCGCGTCCGTGCCGGCGCAGACCTGCTCGGCGCCGACCTTGCCGCACACAACCTGCGCGGGGCCGACCTTCGCGGTGCCCTGCTGATCGGCGCCAACCTGCGCGATGCCGACCTCGGCCAAGCGGATGTGATCGGCGCCGACCTGAGGGACGCGGACGTGGCCGGAGCCGATCTGTCGACCACGCTCTACCTCACGCAGTTTCAGGTCAGCGCAGCGAACGGCGACGCTGACACGAAGCTCGCGCCGACAATCGATCGACCCGCGCACTGGGCGCAGCCCTGACGCGCGGCGCACGCTCAGCTCATCACGCGCAGCTCGTCACGTGGCAGTGGCGATCACGATCGTCGCGTCTAACTCCTCAGAGGTCACAACCTGAGCGACGAACCCGGCACGTGCGAAGATCGCGGCCGATGCCGCGGCCTGCCGTTCGCTGGCCTCCACCAGAACGTGCCCGCCGGAAGCAAGCCATTGCCTCGCAGACGCCGCGACTCGACGCTGCACCTCCAGCCCGTCGAAGCCCCCGTCGAGCGTGACGAGAGGCTCGTGATCGCGCGCCTCGGGCGGCATCATGCCGATCGCGTCTGTCGGCACGTACGGCGTGTTCGCCAGCATGATGTCGACACGACCGCGCAGCGCTTGCGGCAGCGGCTCGAACAGGTCACCCTCATACACCAGACCGCCGAGCGGGCCGACATTGCGACGCGCACATCGCACGGCGGCGGGCTCGATGTCTGCAGCGTGCAACTCGATCGGGCGAACGGATGCGGCGAGCGCCACCCCGAGCGCACCCGAGCCGCAACACAGATCGAGCACCACGGCCCCCGGCCGCGCCAGGGCCGCCGCCTGTTGCACGAGGAACTCGGTGCGATGCCGCGGAACGAACACGCCGGGTTCGATCAGGATGCGCAGCCCGCAGAATTCTGCCCAGCCGACGATCGTCTCCAGCGGGAATCCGGCAACCCGGCGCTCGACCATGTCGGCCAGCTGCGCCGGGCTGCGCGCCTCGGCAATGAGTAGTCGTGCCTCGTCTTCCGCGAACACGCAGCCTGCGGCGCGCAGCCGCGTGACGATGCCACTCTCGTCGACCGGGTCCGGAGCGCGCGGTGCGGCAGAAGTGGAGTCCATCCCCGTAAGTTACACCGGACAGCGGTGACCGTACTGCCATAATGGGCCAGGCATGTGCCCTCGCGGAAAGGTCCGGTCGGTGAGAATTCTCTTTGCACTACTCAGGCTCGTGTTCGGCATCGCGATCATCACTGCGATCGTCGCCCAACTTGCGGCGAGCACGCAGTTCTGGACGAGCATTGGAATCGCCAACCTGTCCGGGGTCTACACCAACTTCTTCAGCTTCTTCACGATCGATTCGAACGTGCTGGCCGCAGTCGTTCTGTTGATCGGCGCAGGCATCCTGGCGGTCAAAAAGGGAGCGGATCCCAGCTGGTTCAACGTGCTGCGCGCCTGTGCCGTGACCTACATGGTCGTCACTGGCATTGTTTACAACCTGTTGCTGCGCGGGCTGCCGCTGCCGCAGGGCGTGACGGTCGAGTGGTCGAATGAGGTGCTGCATGCGATCGGACCGGCGTACCTGCTGATCGATTGGCTGTTCGCGCCGGGGCGGCAGGCACTGCCGATGAGGCGAATCTGGGCTGTTCTCGCGTTTCCGATCGTGTGGGTGGTGTACACCATGGTGCGCGGACCCTTGGCCGACGACGCCGTGCAGAAGCGTTCGTACTGGTATCCGTATCCGTTCCTCAACCCGCACAACTCGAACGAAGGCTACGCGACGGTTGCGTTCTACATCGTTCTGATCGCCGCCGTCATCGGACTCGTGGCCGCTGGCGTGATCTGGATTTCGCGGCACTGGTACCCGTGGTACCCGGTCGCGGCCGCCGTGAACAGCGCAGCCGCCGATCAGCCCAGCTCGGTCAGCGCGGCCCGCAGGTAGTCTCGCGCCGCGGCATCCGTTGTCAGCGAGATCGCCCGCTCGTATGCTGCTGCGGCAGCGGCCGGATGCTCCGCGCGAGCCAAAAGGTAGGCTCGCGCCGCCCACGCTGGCTGGAACCGGGCGACAGCTGGTTCGTCGATCGCGTCCAGTGCCGCGATGCCGGCATCCGCTCCGTCGATCTCACCGATCACGGCGGCTCGTGACACCAGGGCACCGAGCGTCGGCGCGAGAGTGATCAGAGCGTCGTAGAGGCGGCGCACCGCCGACCAATCCGTCACACCGGTCACGCGACGAGCGCAGTGCGCCGACTGGATGGCCGCCTCAAGCTGGAATCGGCCGATGTTCGCTTGCCGATGAGCCAGCATGAGCAGTGCCTCGCCGCGTTCGATCAGCTGGGTGTCCCACCTCGACATGTCTTGCTCAGGCAGCGGGATGAGCCGGCCGGCCGCATCTGTGCGCGCTGTGGCCCTCGCCAGCGACAGGCAGATGAGCGCCGCGAGGCCGAGGGCTTCCGGCTCGCCTTCTGTGAGCTCGGCGAGGGTCTCGGCCAGGTAGAGCGCCTCGCCTGACATGGAGTCGCGCTCGTGCGTTCCCTCGATGCCGTGCCAATCGATCGCATACGTGCCGTAGATCGCCTCGAGCACATCCGTCAGCCGACCGGGCATGCTCGAGCGCTCTGGAACGACGAACGGCACGCCGGTGTCGCGGATGCGTCGCTTCGCGCGCACCAGGCGCTGCGCCATCGTCGGTGCAGGGATCGCGAACGCCTGGGCGATCTGGTCGGTGCTGAAGCCAAGCACGGTCTGCAGCATCAGTGGTGCGCGAACGGTGGGATCGATCGCCGGATGCGCGCAGACGAACATCAGCGCAAGCCGCTTGTCGGGGATCGCGTCTGAGTCTGACCACTCGTCAGCCTCGAGCGCATGCCCGGTGCCGGTTGCGGCGTGCTCGAGCGCGTCGTCGAGTGGCACCGAAGTTCGATACGCGGCCGACTTGTAGCGATCACGTTGACGGTTGCGCGCCACCGTGAGCAGCCACGCCTCCGGGTTCTCGGGAACGCCGACCTCCGGCCAGCGAACCAGTGCCTGCTCTAATGCGTCAGAGAGCGCATCCTCGGCAGCCGAGATGTCACGTGTCGGTGCGGCGAGCAGTGCGATGAGCCGGCCGTACGAGGTGCGGGCCACCTGCGCGGCCCGCACCTGCGCGTCGGAACTCGGCTGCGACACAGTCAGTGCACGATCTGGTCAGTTGCGGCGTTGGTCAGCTGCGCCATTGGCCGTCAATGAACGAGATGGCAGGCGGGCGCACTTCGATGACTCCGTATTGAGCGCCTGGACACTTCTCGGCCCAGGCGAGTGCTGCATCCAGATCGGGAACATCGATGAGGAAGTATCCGGCAAGAACTTCTTTGGTGTCGGCGAACGGGCCATCCTGCACCTGCAGGCTGCCGGTGCGGAGCGTCACCGTCGTCGTCGAGGCGACCGGCTGCGGAATCTCGGCCGCGATCAGCACCCCCGCCGCATCCAGCGACTTCGCGTACGCGTCGAACGCGACCTGCATCGCCATCCAGTCCTCGTCGGAGACCTGCCCAGGGGTGGGCTCTGGGTTGTTGAGAAGAAGTGAGTAACGCATGGCGTCCCTTTCCTTGCCTGTCAGATTACGCGGGTCGGTTTGTTCGACCTCGTATTCATGACGATTCGCAAGCGCCGGCTTCGACAGCCGCAGGCAGAACTACTGATGCGTGTGCGCGGCAAGAAACTCGACCGTTCGATCGAGTGCCGTGTGCGCTTCCTTGAAGTTGAGGTGGAACTGATACTCGTGCGGCAGCGCAGGCTCATGGTTGGCTGGCCAGACAAGTTCGTCAACCTCAACGCCAGCACCCTTCAGTGCAGCCGACATCGGCACCGTTTCAAGCCAGGTGAGGCCGTCGCCGTTGCCACCGCTGATATACGTCGGCGGGAATGAGCTGTTGACGAAGTCGATGGTCGACATGGTCGCGCCGGCATACGTCTCGGACCAGTTCTTGGTGCCCGTGTATCCCCAGAGCGCGATCTTGAAACCCCACGCCGGAATCCCGGTCAGGTCTGACATGCGCTTCATGTCGTACACGCCGCAGTTGAGGATGGCTGCGACCAACTGGTT
>DATMTC010000265.1:0-1946 GCA_035565115.1 Microbacteriaceae bacterium
AGGCGAGCCTGTGAGGCTGCGGGTGCAGGCAGGCGAGCCATGGGACACCGTGGTCGCCACCATCGTGGCCAACGGATGGGCGGGCGTCGAGGCGCTTTCCGGTATTCCGGGTTCGACAGGCGCTGCACCTGTGCAGAACATCGGCGCGTACGGACAGGAACTCTCGAGCCACCTGACGGCGATCGACTTTCTCGATGCGACGACGGGCGATGTGCGGCGGATGGATGCTGCCGAGCTCGAGCTCGGCTATCGCAGCTCCGTGCTGAAAACGTCGCCAGCGCGCCGTGGGCTCGAAGGCGTTGTGCTCTCGGTCGAGCTCGAGCTGCCGCCCAACGAAGCTGACCCTGGTGCGCCGACGAGCGAACCCATTCGCTACGCGCAGTTGGCCAACGCGCTCGGTGTCGATCTCGGTGCTCGGGTGTCGCTTGCCGAACTGCGGCGAACCGTGCTGGCACTGCGGGCGTCGAAGGGCATGGTGCTCGACCCAGCTGACCCGGATTCCGTGAGTGCAGGCTCGTTCTTCACCAACCCGATCGTCTCCGGCCAGTTTGCTGCCACGCTGCCGGCGGATGCTCCGCGCTGGCCGGTCGCGACCGACGAACCTGACCTGGTCGCACCGCTCGATGCTGCAAATGCCGAGCAGAGCGCATCCGTGTCGCTGATCGCAGACGCGGCTCGCGAACGTGGACGCAGGCAGGGACAGCAATCGACCGATGTGAAGCTGAGCGCCGCGTGGCTGATCGAGCACGCGGGCATCCGACGTTCGTTCGCTCTGCCGGGCTCGGGTGCGGCGATCTCGAGCAAGCACACCCTCGCGCTGACGAACCGTGGCGGGGCAACGGCAGCAGACGTGGTCGAACTCGCTCGATACGTGCAGGGCAGGGTGCAGGCCGAGTTCGGCGTCGTGCTGCAGCCCGAGCCGGTGCTCGTGGGCGTTTCGCTCTAGCTCAATCTCCATCCCCCGTGAGGCTCACGCTCAATCTCCATCCCCGTGAGTCTCACGCTCAATCTCCATCCCCGTGAGTTGCCATTTTCTGCTCTTCCCGGGCACTTGGAAGAGCAGAAAATGGCAACTCAGCGGAAGGGGGCGCGGTCAGGGGAAGGGGATGCGGTCAACGGACCGAACGGCGGCGCTGCGCGGTGCGGATGGCGGACAACACCGCCATGATCAGGATGAACGCGCCGAGCGCTACAACGCCGACGAGGATGGCGCCGCCCCAGCCGAGCGAGCCCGTCCACGCGCTGAACGCTGCAGCGTTCGTCGGCGAGGTGATGATCGCGAGCAGGAACACGGCTGCGGCGCTGACCAGCAAACCCCAGACGATGGCGCCCGAGCGGATGCGCGGCCTGGGCACCGCGGTCTCGGTCCCGGTCTGCGCGATCGGCTCGGTGATCCGCTCGGTTGGCTGATCGTCCGGCTGGTCGTTCGGCTGATCGTTCTGCTGAGGGAACATGTCTGACATTCCGGTCTCCTTGATGACGGTCTTCGGTGGCAATTCGCCGTGGGTCACGGGGTCGGGACAGCGGTGGATGGTGTCGCGGAAGCGGTGGGTGACGAGGTGGACTTCTGCGTCGACTCACTCTGATCGGTTCGCGAGGTGTCATACGTGACGTTCACCGAGCCGACCCACTGACTGATCCGAACGATCACGTCGGGTGTCTTCGCGCTGCCGTACGTGATGGATGACCGCAACTCACCATCCGGGAGCCCAGTGCGTTCCGGCAGTTGCGACGTCGACTCGGTGCCGGTCAGCGTCGTGGCCGTCAACGATCCACGATTGTTCTGCTGCGTTGCGTCGACCCGCACGGTCAGACCGCGCACGATCGTCACCTGCACGCCGCCGATCGTCTGATCGATGTCGACCACGTGGGTTCCGCGAGACGTGTCAGTCCGAGGATCGAGATACAGGCTGTATGCGCCGACCGGCATGTAGATGCTGGCATTG
>DATMTC010000266.1:0-7354 GCA_035565115.1 Microbacteriaceae bacterium
TGCGACTTCCCCGGCAACACATGGCGTTCTGACTTACCATGGCAGGGTCAGGCCCAACAGTCGGACGGAGAACAGAATGGTTCAGGTTCGTGTACTCGGGGTCGCATTGGATGCCGCGATGCAGCACATCGTCTTGCTCAAGCCGGTCGGCGACGATGCGGATGCTGAACGGGTGTTGCCGATCTGGGTCGGCGCACAGGAGGCCACATCGATCGCAATCGCCATCGCAGGTGAGCATGCGCCGCGCCCGCTGACTCACGATCTGATGATCACCGTGCTCGAGGCCTTGCACGCCACCGTTGAGCGGGTCGAGGTAACGCGGATCGACGACGGCACGTTCTATGGCGAGATCACGGTGGGCGGCGCAGCCGGCACCTCGGTTCTGGATGCGCGACCGTCAGACTCGATCGCCCTAGCGGTGCGGGCCGATGCGCCGATCTGGGTAGCGGACGAGGTGCTCGACGAATCCGGCATCCCAGCGGACATCGTGCAGTTCGGTGGCGATGACGCGAAGCTCGAGGAGTTCAAGCGGTTCCTCGACGATGTCGATCCGGAGGACTTCCAGGGCTGAGGCAGCGCGAACTGCTTCACCGACCAGGTGAGTGCCCGCGCTGCCGCGAACTCAGTTCAGGCAGAGACAGAACGGGTGACCGGCGGGGTCGAGAAACACCCGGAAGGTCGTGCCGGGCTGCACCTCTGATTTGACGGCGCCCAGTTCGAGCACGGCCGCCTCGGCCTCGTCCAGGTCGTGCACCTGCACGTCAAGATGCATCTGTTGGGGGACCGTTTGGCTCGGCCATTCTGGAGCCCGGTACTCCTCGACGCGCTGAAACGAGATGCAATTGCTGCCGTCTTCCGGACGGATTTCGACCCAGCCATCGTCCGGTGTGATGTTCCAGTCGAGCAGCGCTGCATAAAACTCGGCAAGCGCATCGGGGTCAGGGCAGTCGATGACGAGGTTTGGAAATCGTGCGATAGCCATGCCCGCACGCTACCCCAGGCATCCTGATCGTGCCACGGTGATGTGCAAGGCAGAGCGGCTAGCGCAGCGCC
Source organism: Microbacteriaceae bacterium (assembly GCA_035565115.1). GTDB lineage: Bacteria > Actinomycetota > Actinomycetes > Actinomycetales > Microbacteriaceae > Rathayibacter_A. The sequence continues at coordinate 1,054 of DATMTC010000266.1, forward strand.
GCCGCGCGCTCCCGCCTGAGCAGGAAAGCGCCGATTACCAACGCCGCGCAGGCCACGATCGCCGCATCGACACCGAATCCGAGCCGGTATCCGCCGAGCAGCGCATCCGCCGCCGACGCTCCCGCCGAATGCAGTGCAGCGGTGTGTGCGGCCGCCACCGCTGCGATCACCGGCACCCCGATCGTCAAGCCCATCTGCTGCGCCGTCGTGACCAGGCCGGTCGCCAAACCCTGCTCATCGTTGGTCAAGCCACCCGTCGCCGTGATGCCGTATGAGACGATCGCAACCAGATGCCCGGCACATCCTGCAGAGCCTGCGGCCGCAGCAAGCAGCATCCCTTCGTTCGAACCGACCATCAGCAGAGCTGCGATACACGCGGATTGAACGAGCAGACCGGCCACCAGCGTGCGCTTTGAGCCGAACCGTCCGGCCAGGCGCGGCGCAATCGCGCCGGTGATGAACGAGATCACACCCATCACACCGAAGACCAGACCGGTGATCACCGGCGACAGGCCCAACACCTGCTGCAGGTAGAGCGTGATCAAGAACATCACAGCGCTCATCATCGAGAACGTCACAAGGCCGCCGACGTTTCCCCACGCCACAGTCGGTCGCCGCAAGATGCGCAGGGCAACGAGCGGATGCTCCGCACGGGATTCGATAACAGCGAACGTGCCGAGCATGGCGGCTCCGGCAGCCAGCGCGAGCAGAACATCCGGCTGCGCCCATCCGCGTTGCGCTGCCGAGCTGACCGCATAGATCACGGCGAGCAGGCCGCCTGAGACGGTGATGGCGCCTGGAACGTCCAGCCGCTGTCGCTGCGCTGCGCGGCTCTCGCTGAGCAAGAGCGGTGCAGCGACAAGCACGACGCCGGCCATGATGACACCGAGCGCCATGGTCGAGCGCCAGCCGAACACTTGCGTCAGCACGCCGCCGAATACCATGCCGATCGTGAACCCAAGTGAGAGCAGCATCCCGCTGATCCCGAGCGCGCGGTCGCGCAGCGGGCCTTCGGCGAACGATGTGGTCAGCAGCGCCATCCCGGTCGGCACGATCGCTGCGGCTGCAAGCCCCTGCGCCGCGCGCGCGATCAGAAACGGAGTTGCAGCCCATGCCGTGGTCGCAAGAACGGATGCCAGTGCGAAGAGCACGAGGCCGCCGATAAATATTTTGCGCCGGCCGATCACGTCACCGAGGCGACCGAAGAGCAGCAAGAACCCGCCGGACGGGAGCGCGAATGCGGTCACAGCCCACTGCAGATTCGCCTCGCTCAACCCGATGTCAGGGCCGAGCGTCGGAAGGGCGATGTTGAGGATCGAGAAATCCAGAGCAACCATGAACTGCGCTGCGCACAGTACGAACAATACGAGTCGGGCGCGCGCCGTCATACGAGGCGGTGCAACGGTAACGGTCGGTGCTGAAGCTGTCGTTGTCATGCTGCAAGCGTCGTTCAGACGGAATAGCCAAAGGGAGCCGGTAGTTATCCTGTTGTCATGAGCACCACGATCTCGCGCACGATCTCACCGGCGGGACGCCGCGAGGAGCTGCGAGCCTTTCTGATGGCTCGTCGTGCGCAGGTTGCGCCGGCGGATGCGGGCATGCCGAGTGGAAGCCGCAGGCGAACGCCTGGCCTGCGTCGTGAAGAGGTGGCGGTGCTCGCCGGTGTCGGCGTGTCGTGGTATCAGTGGCTCGAACAGGGCCGCGAGATCACGGTGTCCACGCATGTGCTGGATGCTGTTGCTCGCGTGCTGCGGCTCAACGAGTCAGAGCGCAGGCACCTGTATGTGCTTGCCGGACTCAACCCGCCGCTGTCGCTCTCGTGGGACGGTGCTCAGATCTCTGCTGATCTCGTCAGACTGATCGAGGGCTGGATGCCGAAGCCTGCCCACCTTCTCGATCGGTACTGGAATCTCATTGCGGCCAATCAGTCTGCTCAGTTGGTGCTCGGCTACAGCCCGAACCAACACGACAACTGCCTGGTCGACTTCTTCGTCGATCCGATGTATCGGCCGGTGTACCGACACTGGCACGATGCCGCGCGTCGGCTCGCTGCCCAGTATCGAACCGCCATGTCGGAGTATCCGGGAGACGAGGGCTTCTCGGTCGTGGTCGACGAACTCACGTCTAAGAGCCAGGAGTTCGCCGAGTTGTGGGCACTGCACGAGGCGCAGCCGTCCGAGACAATGCTCAAGGTGCTTGACCATCCGGATGCTGGTGAGCTGCGGTTCGAATCCACCCAGTTGCAAGTGCCTGGCAGGCCGGATCTGATCATGGTCTTCCACGACCCGATTCCCGACACGGACACCGCGGCCAAAGTTGCGCGATTGATCGACGACGCGGCATCCGAGCCGCAACAACGCTCGCACCACTGAATTTTGGTCAACGCGTAGTTCCCGCGCCCCCAGGAGCCCTTCGATCAGTTCGGCGCCCACCTTTTCGGCCACACATCCGATTTGCCCGCTATTCCTCCCTAGACGGTCTTCGAGACACCGGCGTCGACGACCCAGTTGGCGCCGTGAACGCTGACCGCGAGCGGCGAGACGAGATAGGCGATCGTGGTGGCGATCTCACGCGGTTCGATGAAACGTCCGGTGAGCATCCCCATTTGCGACGGAAGCGCAGCGATCAGTTCCTCCTGCGTGAGGTTCATTGCCCGCGCAAGGTCGGCGCCGAAGCTCTGCTCGCCCTCCCAAAGAGCCGTCCGAGTCGACGACGGTGACACGGTGTTGAACCGTACCCCCTGGGGACCGAACTCCTCGGACAAGCCCTTCGTTACTGCATTGAGTGCTGCCTTGGCCGCGCCGTACGGCAGCGGTGCGGTCTGCGGCCGCCGGGCGCTGTCTGACGAGACGTTGACAACGGCTCCGCGTGAGGCAAGCAGGGCAGGCAGAACTGCATGCGTCATCCGAACGGCCGCGAAGAGATTCAGGTCGAAGGTGGATGACCAGGCCCGGTCGTCGAAGTCGAGGAAACCCGCTCCGGGAGCGCCCGTGTCGCCTCCGCCGACATTATTGACCAGGATGTCCAGCGTGCCCGTGACGCCGAGGGCCTCTGCCGCTACCAGGGCCGGGACATCCGGCTGCGACAGGTCGCCGGTCAGGGCTACAGCCCCGGTTCCCGCGAGTTCGGGTGTGACGGTGCGCGACGCGGTCACGACAGTGACGCCCTCTTCCTGAAGGACGCGCACGACCTCCAAACCCATTCCCTTGCTCGCGCCGGTGACGAGTGCGGTCTTGCCCGAAAGCTGGAGGTCCATGATGTCTTCTTCCTTGAGTGAGGTCGGCGCCGTTTTGGTCGCCGCCGTGTCGACGCCTTAACTGCAACACATGTGATGCAGTTAAGTCAACAGGTGTGACAGTATAATCTCCATATGCCGAAAGTTTCCCAGTCACCATCGCGATCTCTGCGTGCCGACGCCGAGAACTCGGTCGCGCGCATCCTCGAGGGGGCAGAGCGCGTGTTCGCCGCCGATCCCTCGGCAACCCTGGAAGCCGTGGCCAAAGCTGCTGGTGTCGCACGCACCACTGTGCACCGCCGCTTTTCCTCAAGGGACGACCTGATCGATGCCCTCGTTGACGTGGTCAATGCGAAGCTGCGCGAAGCCATTGCCGGCGCGAACGTAGAAACTGCACCCGCTCTGGTCGCCCTGTATCAACTGACCGTGGCGACGCTCGATCTCAAGGTCGATTGGCGAGCATCCTGGCAGTTCGTCGACCTCGGCAGTGACGGCGCCCGAGGTATCAGCCCTGACAACATTGCTGCGCTCGATATCCTCCTGAAGCGCTCGCTCAATGCCGGACTCCTGCGGCCCGGCGTCGACTTGCGGTGGGCCCGCAACGTATACATGGCCCTGATCCACGAGGCGGCAACAGCCCGGTCTGGCGACGAGTCTGCCTCCGAATGGGCGAACCTGATCATGCAAACCCTGCTGAGCGGCGTCGGCAACGCCGAGCACGACCTCGAAGCGCTCCTTACGCGATCTTCCGAGTAGAAGACGTTCAGGCCGCGCTGTTGGCTGAGTCAAATCGCACGGTGGCACGCCCGCAGCCACCGCGCTACCATTGACGTCTGTGACGCCTGCCCGCGCCAGGATATACCGGGCCGGGAGGGCTGCCATCGGAGGCTGTCATGCGTCGCTGTCTCACGGTCCTTTGGGCCGCAGTGCTGGTCGTGCTTCTGGGCGTCGCCGCAGCCCTGCCCGCCGCTGCAGCCCTGCCTCCCGCCGTGACGCTGCCTCCCGGACCGTACCTCTGGACGGTCACGGCGAACCAGACTCTGGTCTTCCATGAGGATGGAACGAAAGACAATCCTGTGGCCCAGTTCAGCAACAGCCCGACGGGCAACCTGGTGCGGGTGAACAGCCAGACCGGCCCCTGGATCGTGGTGCCGACCAGAACGGGGATCGATGCCTTCGACGCGAACACGGGGGTCTACGCCGACACGTTTGAAGGGGCTCCCGGCGGGTACCAGCAGGTCGCGGCCATCCCGTCGAAAGAGTCGGTCGGCCCTCCCATCATCTACGGCCTGCGCACAGGCGGGGAATGGGTGGACATCTTTGTGGGCCTGACGCCGACCGCGTCGATACACCTGCCAGGGCCGGCGACCTATATGTCCGTGGCTCGCCCTGGATTCAACGACCAGATCCTTCTCGGCAGCATCAAGAACAACAGCGGCCCCGCCGGTTACCTCTCGGCGGTCATCAACACAGGGGACAACTCGATCCGCTACGTCAACCAGGGCACTGAGCAGCTGGTCAACGGCATCGTCTGGAGCCCCGACGGCGCCCGGGCCTACCTGTCCTCAACGAACCTGGATGGGACCGGCGGAGCGATCGGAACCTATACGGCCTCCTCGGACACGTTCACGAACACTGCCATGGCCCCCCGGCAGACGCCGAAGCAGATTGCGATCAGCCGCGACGGGAGCAAGCTGTACGTTGCCACCGTCGACAACATCACCGGCCAGGGCACGTACCAGATCCTCGACACAGGCACCTCGTCGACGACCGGGTCGGTCAATCTCGGTTCATTCACGACTTTTGGATACGGCGACGTCGGTCCAAACGGGTCGCTCTTCATGCCCCCGGGGCCCAACGGGCAGTCCGGCGTGATGCAGATCGGATCCACCGTTTTCGGAGACAGCGACTTGGCCTTCGTGGGAAACTCAAGCCTCCCGTTCCTGGGGACGCTGGTGGTTGACCTGCCGGTCGGCATGGCCGCAATCAGCGGGTTCGACCAGAAGACGTATGTCGGAGGCACGTTCGATAACCCGGTCCAAGTCGTCGTCGTCGACTCCGCAGGAAGCCCGCTGCCTGACCAGCAAGTCACGTTTACCCTCGACAGCGATAACGGATCCTTCGTTGGGTGGGGACCACAAGCGTTGATCACTACGGGTCCCGATGGAAAGGCCAGCTCCCCGCCCATCCGGGCCGGAGCGAACCCTGGATCGCTGACGGCCATCGCCACCGTCACCGGGCTCCAGCCGGCGACAGTTGCGCTCAGCATCCTGCCACCGGCCGTCCCGCCTTCGGTCACCTCACTGGGTGCGGGCGACGGAAAGATCATCGTCGCCTTCACGCCTGGCGACGGACACGGCATCTCGCCGCCAACGGGTTTCACCGTCACCGCGTACGACAGTGCCAGCCAGAAGCCTGCCGGTCCGACCGCTCAAGGCAGCGCCAGCCCGATCGCCGTGACCGGTTTGAGCAACGGAAAGAGCTACACGTTCACCGTCACAGCGAACACTCCGTTGGGCAACTGGACCTCGGCCATGTCACCGGCCATCAACGTCGGCATCCCGGCCACGATCACGGGTACCCCGCCAGCTGGGGAGGTCGGCAAGCCATACCGCTTTACGTTCACCGTCGCCGGCGCGCCCACGCCGACGGTCAGCTTCGACAACGACGCCACCCCGCTGCCCGACGGCCTCACGTTCGACACCGCCACGGCCACGATCTCCGGTACCCCGACGACCGCAGGGTCCACGTGGCTGTCGTTCACGGCGACCAATTCGGTGGGCACCGCCGAGGATGACCCCACCCTAGTCATCGGACCAGCCAGCACGCTGGGCGGGTCGGGGCCGACAGCGACCCCATCGTCATCCACCTCTTCTACTCCGACGTCGGCCGGTGCGTCTCACTCGCTCCCGGCCACCGGTACATCCGTCGACCGGCTGATCGGCGCAGCGGTGTTGCTCGTGTTCGCCGGGGCGGTGCTGTTTCTCCTGGCCCGTCTCCGGAAAACCGCAATCCACTGAGGAGCGGCGGACCGCCCCGGTGAGGCGTCCTGTGGGTCGTGTTCCG
>DATMTC010000267.1:0-3894 GCA_035565115.1 Microbacteriaceae bacterium
ACCTCGGTCAGATAGGTGGTTCGCATCCCACCTTTGCGCAGGGCGTACCACATGAATTTCGTGATCGCGCCGAGCTTCATCCCACCCCACGACGGGCTGGACTTGACCTCGCCGCGGGCGCGAGCAACATCCGCTTCGTGCACGTAGATCGGCACGCCGAATTCGCGCCGCAGCCGTTCGGCGAACCCGATGTGATCGGTGTCTCCGTGCGTCAAGACTGCTCCTTTGATGTCTTTCGCAGACCTGCCCATGGCGGACAATTCGGCAAGAAGGTCGCGCCATTGCCCGCCAAGGCCGGCGTCGACGAGAAGCACGCCGTCCGGAGTATCGACCAGGTATGCCGCAACAATGTCGTTGCCGACGCGGTGCAGTGACTGACCAAGTTTCATGGCGAGGACCCTTCTTTGTTGCTATCGTAAGTTCATGGCTATTGTATATAGCTATCATGGCTATTGTCAATAGCCATCCTGTAAGGAGATCACCGGATGCCAACACCCGACCGCACCTCACTCGACGAGATCGTTGCTGCAGCCCGCGACATCCTCGAGCGCGACGGGCTGGCCGAAGTGACAATGCAGGCGGTCGCCAAGCGTGTCGGCGTGCGGGCGCCATCGTTGTACAAGCGGGTCGACAGTCGCAACGCGTTGATCGAACTCGTCGCGAAGACAGCGGTCACCGAGCTAGGACATCGGATCGATCAAGCGGCCGCACCCGCGTCGACGGATCCGCACATGGAGCTTCGCGCGATTGCCAGCGATCTGCGCGCCTTCGCGCACGAGAACCCGCGGGTGTACCAACTGATTTTCGTCGGCTCGGATGCGACCAGGCCCGATCCAGAGGTTCTGGCCGGTGCGAGCGCGTCGATTCTGCGCGTCGCAGCCGAACTGGTGGGCGCAGAGCACGCGCTCCAGGCGGCACGCACCGTCACGGCGTGGGCGCACGGCTTCATCAGCATGGAGCTGGCCGGCGCGTTCAAGCTCGGCGGCGACATCGACAACGCGTTCGAGTTCGGAGCAGCACTGCTGGCGGATGCGCTCAGCGCGCGAGCGAATGAGCGCGGCTCAGGTGCGCCCTAGAGCTTGGCCAGCCGTGCCCGTGCGCCGAGGTACACCCCGTACGCGATCACACCGATGCCGACGACGACGAGGATGACCGCGCCGAATGGCAAATGCGCCAACGTTCTGAGCGCGCCATCCAGACCCTTGGCCTTGCTTGGGTCGAATGTGATTGCCGCCACAGCGAATAGCACCCCGACGACCGTGAGAGCGAGGCCTTTCGCGGCGTAGCCGACAACCCCGAGCACCGTGACGGCAGTGCCGATCGGAGGCGCAGGAACATGGATGTCGCGAGTAAAGCGCGTGGAAACGCCCCGGTAAATGAAAAAACAGCCGACCGCCACGACGCCGGCACCGATGGCGACCAGCAGGAACACGCCGCCAGGAGCGGACAGCAGTCGTGCGCTGAAGGTCTCGGATGACTTCGTCGAACTGTGCGATCCGCCGACGGCGAATGTCACAGCAACAACAGCGATGGCGAAATAGACCACCGCCTTGCTGATATCACCGACGCGGCGCGCCCACCGCTTGGCCGAATCGCCATCGGACGCGAGGACGGCATGCACGATCTGCCACAATCCCAACGCGAACAATCCGACAACCACAACCCAGAGCAGAACAGTGCCACCCGGTGTGCGAGCGATCTGACTGAGTGCACCGGAGGCATCCGCTCGACCGCCGCCGGCTCCGATGGCCACGCTGATCGCGATGGCACCGATCAGCACGTGCACGAGGCCGTTCGCTGCAAGGCCGCACCTGGCAAGCAAGCGGAACCATCCCGCTGAGGCCACTTTGTTCGCTTCGCCTCGTGGGCTATTCCCGGCCATGCACTCACCATACGAGTTCTGCGCAACGAGTAGTGCGCCTGCGCGAAGACTACCTGGGTGAGCGGCGTTGCTCGCGAGCCTGCTCCTCAATGGCGCGGTCGAGCCACTGCGCCATCAGCGCCTTTTCTGCATCGGTCAGGGTGGGCAGATCCTGCACCAGCGTGCGGAACGCAACCGCCGATGGCAGCAGGCCGTTGTCGGCGAAGGCGGGCGCATCCGTCAGGATCTCTCGTGCAACGGCGTTGTAGAGGGCATCGGCCAGCTGGAGATCGCGCTGATCGGACGCAGTGGACAGCAGCGCGAACACGGCGCCGGTGCCTGCAGCATGGATGAGCTCGATCGCCAGCTTCTCGGTGACGCACAGCCGGCCAGCGACGGCGACGCGGTGTACGCGCGCGCGAAGCACCTCGATGCCGGCAGCAGTTGCAGCCGAGCCCGATCGGGTGCCAGCGCCATTCAGATAGTTGAACACGGCCGGATTCGCGAGGCCGAACTCGACCTGCATGTCCCAGCCGTGGCGCAGGTCGATGACGGGGTCGATATCCGCGGCCGACGCCGCGTCTGCCACCTCAGCCTTTGCCGCAACGTAGTCGTGCAGAACCCGTTCGGAGACCGCCTCGATCAACCCGTCTTTGTCTCCGAAAATTCGATAGATCGTGGGCGCTTGCACGCCGGCGGCCTGCGCGACGGCGCGGGTGGTGAGTGCGTCGGCGCCGTGTTCTTGGAGCAACGAGGCTGCCACCGCAATGATCCGCGCTCGGGTTTCTGCACGCGCATCACCCGGGTCGAGTTGCACCGAGACATCCGTCATGATCCAACGATAACGCATACTCGCTAACAGCGATATATCTGTGCTAACGTTCCTGTGATTCCAGCGATAACACAAGGAGTGGAACATGATCATCATCACGGGAGCAACCGGAAAGCTCGGCTCACAGATCGTCGAGAAACTGTTGATGCGTCTGCCAGCAGAAGAGGTCGGCGTCAGCGTTCGCAACCCGGAACATGCCGCCAACCTTGCCGCCCGCGGCGTGCGAGTTCGGCGCGGCGACTTCTCGGACCCGCGCACGTTGACCGACGCATTCGAGGGCGCGTCTCGGGTGCTGATCGTGTCGTCGAACGAAAGCGGCGCGAGCGCGGTTGACCAGCACAAGGCCGCGATTGATGCCGCATACCTGGCCGGAGCAGGCCAGGTGATGTACACCAGCCACCAAGGCGCCGCATCCGACTCGCTGTTCGCGCCGATGCGCGACCATGCCGCTACCGAACGCTATTTGCTTGAGCAAGGCCAGACATTCACGTCGTTGCGCAACGGCTTCTACGCATCCACCGTTCCGCTGTTGATCGGTCAGGCCCTCGCCACCGGCACGATCGCTGCGCCGGCCGACGGTGCGGTGTCGTGGACGGCACATGAAGACCTGGCCGAGGTCGCCGCGTTGGCGCTGACGGATGCCGGAAGCCTGGACGGGGTCAGCGCCCCGCTGACCGCATCCGCTGCGCTGGATTTGCAGGCCGTGGCAGGCATCCTCTCCGACCTCACGGGCCGCACCATCTCGCGCGCCGTGATCGACGACGACCAGTGGAAGGCGGGCCTGATCGCCCACGGAGTGCCAGAGGCACAGGCGGATTTCTCGCTGAGCATCTTCCGGGCGTCGCGACGCGGAGAGTTCGCCGCGACCGACAGGGCTCTCGAGAACCTGTGTGGGCGGCCGGCTACTCCGTTGCGATCCGCGCTTGCCGCAACGATCGCCGAAAGCGAGGCGGCCTAACGGGTTTCGGCCCAGCCCTTCTGAACGACCCCGTCGACGGTCGATCTCGCCGCCATCCGGCAGGATCCACTGCGGATTCGTGCGCTCGCTATGAGATCCGGTCGAGCGGTCGGCGTGTCGTGCACAAATGCGCGGCGCGTCGCCCAAAACTCATAACGGACGCACGCAATCCGCTGCCTCCCGACGCCGATGAGCGTGGCAGCCAGCATCCGTGTCAGGCGAACAGACGCGCGTACTCGGCGA
>DATMTC010000268.1:0-3485 GCA_035565115.1 Microbacteriaceae bacterium
ACCGCTCGGGCGATCAACGACGGTCTGCCTGTGACGGCCTCCTCCACGTCGGCCGCTCGCATCCCAAGAAGGCCGGCGTTCGCGCCGAGGAATCGCAGCGGTTCCGGCTCCCAGCGCGGCGAACGATGCCCGACCCACGGCAACGTCGTGAGATCGGACTGCTCGCCGACAATCAGTTGAGCCAGCGTTCTGCCCGCGAGATTCGTGGTGCTGACTCCGTCGCCGACATACCCGCCTGCCCACCCGCGTCCTGTGCTCCTGTCGAATCCGACCGAGGCGTGCCAGTCGCGAGGCACGCCGATCGGACCACCCCACGCGTGGCTGATCCGCGTGCCCCGCGCGGTGGGGAACAGATCGATGAGTGCACGATACAGATGCTTCGCAACACCAGTAGCTGTGTCATACTCTGCACGTATCGCGCTCGCCCAGTGATAACGGGCGCCTCGACCGCCGAAGGCGAACCGGTTGTCTGCCGTGCGCTGTCCGTAGACGAGCAGGTGGCGAAAGTCGGTGAACGTTGCGCCGTGCTCGATGCCGGTTCCGGCCCAGAACGTCTCTGGAAGCGGTTCGGTCGCGATCATGAGCGAGTACAGCGGCAGCACCGCGCGCCTGCCATCCGGCAGGGCGCTTCCGTATGCCTCGGTGGCGTTGATGACCGCTGGTGCGCGAACAGTGCGCTCCCCGTCCGCTGTAGCGCTGGAACCTCCGACAGCGCGGACACCGTCGGCGGTGAACCGGGTGGCTGTGGTCTGTACGAAAATGCGCACGCCGAGTCGTTCGACGACACGCGCGAGCCCACGCACGAGTGCGGCAGGCTGGATGCGTGCACAATCCGGCGTGAACGTCGCTCCGGCCGCCGCGATGTCGGGGAACCGCGAGCGGAACGTGTCGGTGCCGATCAGCCGCACCGTGTCGACACCGAAACGTCGCGCTTCGGCGAGCTCGGCCCTGGCCGCTTCAAGCCCGGGCCGGCCCCGAATGAACGAGAGCGTTCCGCCTGTGACGAGGTCGCACTCGATCGCTTCGGCCTGCACAACCTGCCGGATCTCGTCGACGGTGTCGATCATTGCCCGGCGCATCCTGACGGCATCCTCATCGCCGTACCTGTTCGCTAATGCTGTCGCCGACAGGGGAAAGAGTGCTGACGCCCATCCTCCATTGCGACCCGATGCACCGAATCCGACGGACTCGGCCTCGAGAACGACGATGGAGAGTTCGGGATGCGAACGGGCCAGATAGTACGCAGTCCACAACCCGGTGAAGCCGGCGCCGACGATGCACACGTCAACGCTCAGATCCTCGGATAAGGCAGGGCGACGTGCAAGCAGATCGCCTGCGCCGGTTCGTGACCTGCCGATCGCGTCGGACCACAGGCTCACGCCGCTGTGCCCTTTTCTCAGATCCTTGTCCACGCCTCGGAGAGCACACCACTGAGAATCTGACGGATCTCCGCGAATTCGGCCGGGCCGGTCGTCAACGGCGGAGCCAGCTGGATCACCGGATCGCCGCGATCATCAGCTCGGCAGTACAGGCCTGCGTCGAACAGGGCCTTCGACAGGAAACCGCGCAGCAGACGCTCGGACTCGTCGTCGTTGAACGTCTCCTTTGTCGCCTTGTCTTTGACGAGCTCGATGCCGAAGAAGTATCCGTCCCCGCGCACGTCGCCGACGATCGGCAGGTCAAGCAGCGTCTCGAGCTCGGCGCGGAACAATGGCGAGTTATCGCGCACCCGCTGGTTCAATCCCTCTTCCTCGAAGATGTCGAGGTTTTCCATCGCTACCGCGGCGGACACCGGATGCCCACCGAAGGTGTAGCCGTGATAGAAGGACGTTTCGCCGTGCTTGAACGGCTCGTAGATGCGATCGCTCACGATTGTTGCACCGATGGGAGAGTACCCGCTCGTCAGCGCCTTCGCACACGTGATCATGTCGGGCACATAACCGTAGTCTTCGCATGCGAACATGCCACCAATGCGGCCGAATGCACAGATGACCTCGTCGCTGACGAGCAGGACGTCGTACTGATCGCAGATCTCGCGGACCCGCTTGAAATACCCAGGTGGGGGCGGAAAACAACCTCCTGAGTTCTGCACAGGCTCGAGGAAGACCGCCGCGACAGTCTCCGGTCCCTCGAACTGGATCAACTCCTCGATCCGGTTGGCTGCCCAGAGCCCGAAGGCCTCGAGGTCGTCTGCCGGAGCGCCAACCTCCGCCGCCCGATAGAAGTTCGTGTTCGGCACGCGGAAACCACCAGGCGTTACCGGCTCGAACATCTCCTTCATCGCTGGGATGCCGGTGATCGCCAACGCGCCCTGCGGAGTGCCGTGGTACGCGATCGCCCGCGAAATGACCTTGTGCTTGGTTGGCCTGCCTTGCAGCTTCCAGTAGTACTTGGCCAGCTTGAACGCGGTCTCGACGGCCTCGCCGCCGCCGGTGGAATAGAACACCCGATTGAGATCGCCAGGTGCCATGTCGGCGAGCCGATCAGCAAGCTCGATGGCGTGCGGATGGGCATACGACCAGATGGGAAAGAACGCCAGCTGCTCCGCCTGTCTTTTGGCCGCCTCAGCCAGCCGTGCCCGCCCGTGTCCTGCATTCACCACGAAGAGACCGGACAGGCCATCGATGTATTTCTTGCCGTTCGAGTCCCAGATGTGGTGGCCTTCGCCTCGCGTGATGATGGGGACCCCCGCGCCTGACTCCATCACAGACTGTCTGGCGAAGTGCATCCACAGATGATCTTTCGCCTTCTGCTGCAGCGCGGCGTCGTCGTATTCGGTTGTCGCGGCACCCGGAATCAATGTTGTATCGCTCATGGTTATCGTGTTCCCCAGTTGTAGAGCTGTTTGTGCAGTTTGAGATAGACGAATGTCTCTGTGCTCAGCACCCCGTCTATTCCGCGGATCTGCGTGTTCAACAGGGCGATCAAGTCGTCGTCGTTCTCACACACGACCTCGGCGAGGATGTCGAACGCGCCGGCTGTGAGCACGACGTAATCGACAGCCGGCAGCGCTGCCAACCGATCGGCAACCAATCGTGTGTCTCCGCTGACGCGGATCCCGATCATCGCCTGGCGGTAGAAGCCCAGTTGAAGAGGATCGGTCACCGCGACGATCTGCATGACGCCGCCTTCTGTCAGCTTCTGAACGCGCTGCCGCACCGCCGCCTCGCTCAGCCCGACCGCTTTTCCGATCTCGGCGTACGACCGTCTTCCGTCCTCTTGCAATTGCTCGACGATCGCTTTCGAAATGTCGTCAAGCTGCATCGGTTTGTCCGGCGTCGGGCGTTGGGGCGGTGCCATAGGCAGATTCTGTCAGTGAAGCACCGGTCTGGCAAGTGAATCCGCACAATCCGGTGCTGTCGAGCATCGAAATCCGTTGAAGCTACGATTTGCATCAACATCCTTGCGTTCGTCCTCGGCGGCCGCGTCCGCTCCGCCGCTACACTCGGATCACAAGGTGTGTACCTGCGTTCTGCCGCTCGTAC
>DATMTC010000269.1:0-10075 GCA_035565115.1 Microbacteriaceae bacterium
ATCTTTGCTCGTCTCCCCCGGGTTGAACCGCAGGTTCTCCAACAGCGCTACGTCGCCGTCAGCAAGTCCGTCGACCGCCTCGTGTGCGGCGCTGCCCACGGTGTCGCGAGCGAACGTCACCGGCTTGCCAAGCAGTTCAGAGAGCCGTTGAGCCACTGGCGCAAGGCTGTACTTGGAGTCCGGGGCACCTTCCGGTCTGCCCAGGTGGGAGATGATGACGATGCGAGCGCCCTGATGGATGAGCGCGTTGAGCGTAGCCAACGAGGCGCGAACACGACCATCGTCCGTGATCTGGCCGTGACTCAACGGCACGTTCAGATCGCAACGGACGATGACGCGCTTGCCCGCCAGTGAACCCAACGATTCGAGTGTGCGAAGCAACAGTTTTCCGCTCTACAGGCGGTCTGCGACGTACTCGGTGATGTCGACCAAACGGTTGGAGTATCCCCACTCGTTGTCGTACCACGACGCCACCTTGACCTGGTTGCCGATGACCTTGGTCAGGCCGGCGTCGAAGATCGAGGAGTGAGCATCCGAGACGATGTCGCTGGAGACGATCGGGTCTTCCGTGTAGCTCAGGATGCCCTTGAGGTCGCCCTCCGCCGCAGCCTTGTATGCAGCGTTGATTTCGTCAACGGTCGCCGGGTTGGTCAGCTCGACGGTGAGGTCGGTGATCGAACCGGTCGGGACCGGGACGCGAAGCGCGTAGCCGTCGAGCTTGCCGACGAGTTCCGGGATAACCAGGCCGAGGGCCTTGGCAGCTCCGGTCGACGTCGGGATGATGTTGATGGCCGCTGCACGTGCGCGGCGCAGGTCGCTGTGCGGTCCGTCCTGCAGATTCTGATCAGCAGTGTACGCGTGCACCGTCGTCATCAGGCCGCGCTCGATGCCGAACGTGTCGAGAAGCACCTTGGCGAGCGGAGCAAGACAGTTTGTGGTGCACGACGCGTTCGAGATGATGTCGTGCGTCGCCGGGTCGTATGTCGACTCGTTGACACCCAGAACCAGCGTTGCAACATCCGCGCCGGATGCGGGTGCGGAGACGATGACCTTCTTGGCGCCCGCCGTGATGTGCTTGCGCGCATCGTCCGACTTCGTGAACCGTCCGGTCGACTCGATGACAATGTCGACGCCCAGTTCTCCCCACGGGAGGTTGGCAGGGTCGCGCTCTTCGAGAACCTTGATCGGCTTTCCGTTGACAACGATGCTGTCGCCCTCGAGTTCGACGGTCGCGTCAAGCCTGCCCGTGATCGAGTCGTACTTGAGCAGGTGGGCAAGCGACTTGTTGTCTGTGAGGTCATTGACGGCGACGATCTCAAGGTCGCTGCCCTTGGCCAGAGCCGCACGGAAGTAGTTGCGGCCGATGCGGCCGAAACCGTTGATGCCGATCTTTACGGACACGGATTCTCCTGTTACTGGGGGCGCATGGAGCGCGGGTGGTGATGGGTGAAGGACAACGGTGTCCCGGGCGGCGCACCCGTCCGGGACACCAACCCGCTACGACAGTAGCAGCAGCCCGGAGGTCTTTTCACGCGCGGCTGTGAAGCGTGCGTTCACATCTGCCCAGTTCGTGATGTTCCAGAAGGCCTTCACATAGTCGGCCTTGACGTTCACGTAGTCGAGGTAGAACGCGTGCTCCCACATGTCGAGCATGAGCAGTGGCACGGTTGCAGCGGCCAGGTTTCCCTGGTGGTCATAGAGCTGTTCGATGATGAGTCTCTGACCGAGCGAATCCCAGGCGAGGATCGACCATCCCGACCCCTGAATGCCAAGCGCGGATGCCGTGAAGTGAGCGCGGAACTTGTCGAACGATCCGAAGAACTCATCGATTGCTGCGCCGAGCTCGCCGGTCGGCTTGTCGCCGCCGTCAGGAGAAAGGTTCTTCCAGAACACCGTGTGGTTGACGTGGCCCGCGAGGTTGAATGCGAGGTCCTTCTGGAGTTTGTTGACGTTGGCGAGGTTGTCCGCGTCGCGGGCTTCGGCGAGTTTCGCAAGCGCAGTGTTCGCGCCGTCGACATACGCCTTGTGGTGCTTATCGTGGTGGAGCTCCATGATCCGACCGCTGATGTTCGGCTCGAGAGCCGAGTAGTCGTATGGAAGGTCGGCGAGCGTGTAGTCAGCCATTGATGATATCTCCTCAGTATCGACACGGTCGCGAAGAGTTTCGCGGCCGGATTTGCGCGACTGTTCCAGTCTACTAATGGCAACCAGACCGTGAGGAAAAGCTTCCATCGACGTGCAAAAGTTACGCGGTGAGCGTCTCAAACATCCAGATCGGCTGGCAGATTGGCGTCAGTGCCCGGGATGCCCCGGTCTGCTGCTCGCTTGTCTGCCATGGCAAGCAGACGGCGGATGCGTCCGGCCACCGCATCCTTCGTCATCGGCGGATCGGCGTGGTGGCCGAGCTCGTCGAGACTGGCTTCGCGGAAACTCAGCCGCAGTTCGCCCGCATAGCGCAGGTGCTCGGGCATGTCGTCACTGAGAATCTCCATAGCACGCTCGACGCGGGCACAGGCGGCGACTGCTGCCTGCGCCGAGCGACGCAGATTCGCGTCATCGAAGTTCACCAGTCGATTGGCCGTCGCACGCACCTCGCGGCGTTGGCGCAACTCTTCCCACTCACGCACGGTTTCGGTTGCACCCATCGCCACGAGCATCGCGCCGATGGCTTCGCCATCACGAATGACGACGCGATGAACCCCGCGAACCTCGCGTGCTTTCGCCGACACCCCGATGCGCCCCGCAGCTCCGACCAGGGCCATCGCTGACTCGTTGCCAGGGCAGGTGATCTCAAGTGCAGCGGAGCGCCCCGGGTCGGTCAGCGAGCCCTGAGCGAGAAATGCGCCACGCCACACCGCGGCGAGCTCGTCCCGTGAACCGGTTGTCAGCCGATTCGGAAGGCCACGGATCGCGCGCCTGCGGGCATCCAGCAGTCCGGTCTGGCGTGCGAGCGTTTCGCCGCCGTCGAGCACCCGGACCAGGTACTGGTTGGTGCGCCGCATGCCTGACGCTGAGATCACGGACACGTCGCTACGCACACCATAGAGTTCGGCGAGGCCCTTGCGCACGTGTCTGGCGAGTTCTGGAGTGTCCAGTTCGCTTTCGACAGCGATCCGGTTCGAGATCACATGCAGCCCGCCGGAAAGCCTCAGAATCGTTGCAAGCTCTGCTGCCCTGATCGTGGTCTTGGATGCTTCAACCCCGAGCAGTTCGGCTTTGACGTCTGCGGTGAGTGCCAATCGTTCGTTCCATTCCTCGTATACGTGCGCTGTTTCTGTGGGGCGCGCGCTTTCACTCCCGGCCGAGATCGCGGTGTCTTGTACTCACAGCGACGCCAGGCAGATGCTCCAGTCGCGAGGCCAGTTCCTGGACGAGTGCGACCGAGCGGTGTTTTCCCCCGGTGCAGCCTATCGCGATCATGGCGTGCCGTTTGTTCTCACGCTGATAGCCGGCCAGCACCGGTTCAAGCGTCTTTTCGTAATTGGTGAGGAACTCGTCTGCACCGCGCTGGTCGAACACATACCTGCGCACGTCGTCGTCGAGTCCGGTGTGCGGGCGCAGCTCTGGGATCCAGAACGGATTCGGCAGAAAGCGTGCGTCTGCGACCATGTCGGCGTCGGATGGCAACCCGTATTTGAAGCCGAAACTCATCACAGTCACCTGCACGCCCGCGGTGTTCTCTGTTGCGAACGTCTGGGTGATCGTATTCGCCAACTGGTGGATGTTCAGGTCTGACGTGTCGATGATGATGTCGCTTGACTCGCGAATCTCGCTCAGCCTGTCACGCTCTGCTGCGATGCCGTCGAGCAGCGTGCCATCTCCCTGCAGCGGATGTGGTCTGCGCACCTGCTCGAAGCGGCGCACCAGCACCGGATCTGTCGCCTCGAGGAAGACGACACGCAACTTCGTTCCTGCTCGCAGGGAGTGGATGATCTCTTGCAGGTTTGCGAAGAAGTCTCGGCCTCTGACATCGACGACTGCTGCGATCCGCGGGAGTGTCGATCCCGCCCTTGACGCGAGTTCCACCAACGGGCGCAGCATCTGCGGCGGCAGGTTGTCCACGACGTACCAGTCGAGATCTTCGAGTGCATTTGCCACCGTCGAACGTCCGGCCCCGGACATCCCGGTGACAATCAGCACTTCTTGTTGCTCGGACTCCGTGGTCATCTCGCCGTTCGCCCCTTGTCGCCAACCTGTCGCACACACAGCCTATCGACTGCGCAGCGCTGAGTGGATGGCTTCCGCCAGAGCACCGCCGATTCCCTTCACCTCTGAGATCTGTTCAACATCGGCCTTCCTGAGTTGGGTAACCGATCCGAAGTGCCTTAGAAGCTCGCGAACGCGTGCCGGCCCGAGCCCTGCGATCTCGCCGAGCACAGATGCGATGTCCCGTTTGCGTCGAGCACGCTGATATGTGATCGCAAAACGGTGCGCTTCGTCACGGATGCGCTGGATCATGAACAGCGCGTCACTGTTGCGCGGCAGGATCACCGGGTAGTCGGAATCCGGCAGCCAGAGTTCCTCGAGCCGCTTCGCGATCCCGGCCAGCTGGATGCCGGTGACACCCGATTCTTTCAGCGCACGGGCGGCCGCTGCCACCTGTGGCTGGCCGCCGTCGACGATGAGCAATTGTGGCGGGTACGAAAACTTATGGATTGGAGTTTCGACGGGCTCGGTCGCTGAGCTTGGCGGCGTTGGCGCAGGCTCGGCGGCCGGGGTCAGGTAGGCAAGCCGGCGCGAGATCACCTGGTAGATCGACTCGGTGTCATCTGTCGAAGCTGGAACGCTGAACCGGCGATAGTGGTCTTTTCGTGGAAGCCCGTCTTCGAACACGACCATCGACGCGACGATGTTGGTGCCGCTCAAGTGCGAAACGTCGTAGCATTCCATGCGCAGCGGAGCTTCCTGCATGCCGAGTGCGTCCCTGATGTCGCTGAGCGCCTGTGACCGGGCCACAAAGTCAGCGCTTCGCCTGGTTTTGTACAGAATCAGGGCGTTCTGCGCGTTGAGCGTTGCCGTGTGCGCAAGCGCAGCCTTCTCGCCGCGTTGCGCGACGCGCAGCGCAACCTTGCCGTGCACGGACCGGCCCGTGCCTGGGTCGACGGCACCTGATCGCTGCTCCGTGAGCCACAGTTCGAGTTCCGGTGCGTCGTCCGGCAGCGTCGGCACGAGCACCTCACGCGGCGGAACAGCGTCTTGGTCGTATGCGTTCTGCAGGACGGTTTCGACGAGTTCGGCCATCGACACGTCGATCTCTTTGTCGACCCTCCAGCTTCGCACACCGCGGATGCGACCGCCGCGCACCATGAATTGCTGAACAGCTGCCGCGAGCTCATCGTCTGCAATTCCGAAGACGTCTGCGTCGACCCTGTCGTGCAGAACGATCGCCGTCTTCTCCATGACCGCTTCCATCGCCTGGATGCTGTCTCGATAGCGCGCGGCCGCTTCGTACTCCTGCGCTGCTGCGGCTTCGCGCATCCGTGCGGTCAGATCCCGAACATATTTCGTGTCGTTCCCGGCCATGAACGATACGAAATCGTCAGCAACCTGCCGGTGCTCTGCCTTGCTGACCCGACCGACGCACGGCGCGACGCACTTTCCAATGTCGCCGAGCAGGCATGGCCGACCTGTGAGTTCTGCGCGCCGATATACACCGTCTGAGCAACTGCGCATCGGGAACGCCTTGAGCATCAGGTCCATCGTTTCGCGGATCGCCCAGACCTTCGTGTACGGGCCGAAGTATCTGGTGCCCTTCTGGTGCTTGTTGCGTGTCACCAGAACCCGTGGAACCTCGTCTGACAGGGTGACGGCCAAGTACGGATACGTCTTGTCGTCCCTGAACTGCACGTTGAACGGCGGGTTGTACTCCTTGATCCAGGTGAACTCGAGTTGCAGCGCTTCGAACTCGTTCGCGACAACCGTCCATTCGACGGATGCTGCCGTTGTCACCATCCTGCGGGTGCGTTCGTGCAGGCTGGGCAGTGGGGCGAAGTAATTGCTCAGCCGCGCACGCAGGTTCTTCGCCTTGCCGACGTACAGCACGCGCTGCTTCTCATCGCGAAAGCGATACACCCCGGGCTTCGTCGGGATCTCCCCCGCCTTAGGCCGATAACTGACCGTGTTCGCCACGTCAGGCGCTCTTCTGCTCGAGGCCGCCTCGCTCAAGTTCGAAGATCTCCTTGAGGAAGACGCCGGTGTGGCTCCCCTTGGCTCGCGCGATCTGCTCCGGCGTGCCGGTCGCGATGATCTTGCCGCCCCCTGCGCCGCCCTCTGGCCCCAGATCGATCACCCAGTCTGCCGACTTGATGACGTCGAGATTGTGCTCGATCACGATAACCGTGTTGCCCTTGTCGAGCAGCCCGTTCAGCACAAGAAGCAGCTTGCGCACGTCTTCGAAGTGCAAACCGGTCGTCGGCTCGTCGAGCACGTACACGCTGCGCCCGTTCGATCTGCGCTGCAGTTCGGTCGCGAGCTTGACGCGCTGGGCCTCACCGCCTGACAGGGTGGTCGCGCTCTGGCCGAGTCGCACGTAGCCAAGTCCGACCTCGACCAGCGTCTTGAGATAACGATGGATGGCCGAGATCGGCTCGAAGAAGTCTGCCGCCTCGGCGATCGGCATGTCGAGCACCTCTGCGATGTTCTTGCCTTTGTAGTGCACCGACAACGTGTCGCGGTTGTAGCGCGCTCCCCCGCATACCTCGCAGGCCACGTAGACGTCTGGCAAGAAGTTCATTTCGATCTTGATCGTGCCATCGCCAGAGCACGCTTCGCACCTGCCGCCCTTGACGTTGAAGCTGAACCTGCCAGGCAGGTAGCCGCGAGACTTCGCCTCGAGGGTCTCGGAGAACAGTGTGCGGATGCGGTCGAACACGCCGGTATATGTCGCCGGGTTCGACCGGGGGGTGCGGCCGATCGGTGCCTGGTCGACGTGCACCACCTTGTCGAGGTTCTCAAGCCCGGTGACCCGAAGGTGTTTGCCTGGCAGCTTGCGCGCGCCATTCAGCTTGTTCGCGAGCACGCGGTACAGCACGTCGTTGACAAGCGATGACTTGCCGGATCCGCTCACGCCCGTGACCGCGATGAACGTTCCAAGCGGAAAGTCGACGGTGACCTTTTTGAGATTGTTCGCCTGAGCACCGACCACGGTGATCTTTCGCTCAGGGTCGATCGGCCTGCGAACTGCTGGCATCTCGATTGCGCGACGCCCGGCCAGGTAGTCGCCGGTGAGCGATGCCGTGTTCGCGACCAGATCGTCATATGAGCCAGAGTGCACGACCCTGCCGCCATTGACTCCGGCCCCAGGACCGATGTCGACGATCCAGTCGGCCGTTCTGATGGTGTCTTCGTCGTGCTCGACGACAATCAGCGTGTTTCCGAGGTTGCGCAGCGCGATCAATGTTTCGATGAGGCGACGGTTGTCGCGCTGGTGCAGTCCGATGCTTGGCTCGTCAAGCACGTAGAGAACACCCGTGAGCCCCGAGCCGATCTGCGTGGCCAGGCGGATGCGTTGCGCCTCGCCTCCTGACAGCGTCGCGGCGGCTCTCGCCATGCTCAGATAGTTGAGGCCGACCTGGATCAAGAAGTCGAGTCGCACCTTGATCTCGCGCAGCACCTGCGCGGCGATCTTCTGTTCGCGCTCTGTCAACACCAGCTTGTTCATGAAGGTTCGCGCATCGGCAAGCGACAGTTCGGCGACGTCGGCGATCGACGCGTCGTGAACGCGCACGGCGAGCACCTCCGGCTTCAACCGCTTTCCGTCGCAGACCGGGCACGGTACCTCACGAAGGTATTCCCCCCACCGCTGCCGCTGGTTGTCGGTCTCAGCCTGAAGATACTGCCGTTCGATATATGGAACGACGCCCTCGAACCCCGACGTGTAGCTCATCTCGCGTCCGTACCGGTTGCGCCACTTCACCTTCACTTCGAAGTTGTCGCCACGCAGCACCGCATTCTTGATGTCGGGCGCCAGCTCTTCCCACGGGGTCGTCAACGAGAACTTCAGGTCGCGCGCCAGACCCTCGAGCAGCTTCTCGTAGTACTGGAAGAGTCCCTTGCCCTGGGTCGTCCATGGCAGTATCACACCCTCGGAGATGCTCAATGACGGGTCGCCGAGCAGCAGGTCTTCGTCGACCGACATGCGGGTGCCGAGACCGGAGCATTCCGGGCATGCGCCGAACGGAGCGTTGAACGAGAACGTGCGCGGCTCGACCTCGGTCAGTTGAATCGGATGCCCGTTCGGGCACGACAACTTTTCGCTGAAGTTCTGCCAGGCGTCTTTTCCGTCTCGATCGACGAAGTTGACGGCGATCAAACCGTCGGTGAGTGACAGCGCCGTCTCGAGTGAGTCTGTCAGGCGACCGAGGATGTCAGGACCGGCGACGAGGCGATCGACGACGACGGAGATGTCGTGTTTGTACTGCTTCTTCAGCGTGGGTGGCTCGCTCAGCTGAATCTGTTCACCGTCAACCAGCGCACGCGAATATCCGCTCGCAGCCAACTCGGCGAACAGGTCGACGAACTCGCCCTTCTTCTGCTTCACGACCGGGCTGACGATGAGATATCTCGTGCCCGTCTCAAGCTCCATCAGCTGGTCGGCGATCTGCTGAACCGTTTGCCTTTGGATCTTCTCACCGCACACCGGACAGTGCGGCACGCCGATGCGTGCCCACAGCAGGCGCATGTAGTCGTAGATTTCGGTGATCGTTCCGACCGTTGATCGCGGATTGCGGTTTGTGGACTTCTGGTCGATTGAAACGGCAGGGCTCAAACCCTCGATGAAGTCAACGTCTGGACGGTCGACCTGGCCAAGAAATTGACGCGCATAGGCCGACAAAGACTCGACGTATCTGCGCTGCCCTTCGGCGAAGATGGTGTCGAATGCGAGCGACGATTTTCCTGAACCGCTCAGGCCGGTGAAAACGACGAGTGCGTCACGCGGGATCTCGAGGTCGACATTGCGGAGGTTGTGCACGCGCGCGCCGCGAACACTGAGTTTGGCTTCGGAATCGACCTTGGTAATTGACACCCAATGAGTCTATGTTCAGCCACCGACATCCGCGTGGCGACAAGGGTTGCCCTTAGCGAACGCTGCGCCATTTCGCGCCCGTCGTTGGCAGTAGCAGAGGCACGACCAACACAATTGCGAGCCCGATCAGGGCTGCGCCTGCCAGGATGCCGAGCGCCGGGATCGCGATCGGATGTTCACCGATTTTCGGCGCAAAAACGGCAAGCGCCACAATGGCAGCACCCTGCACGGGCAGCTGCACCAGCACGTACCGCCGGAGCGGCGCAGCAAACGTGCGCAGTTGGATCCAGCCCCGAACAGGCACAACACGCGTGTACGACGCGATCAGGTGAAGCAGATGGATGCCGGCAATGAGCAGGTAGATGTGTGGGTCCGCCGGTGACGGAACGCGAGGCAGCACGCTGATCCCGACCATCAACATCAGCAGCCACGCCGCAGGTGTCGTGGGAAATACGACGGCGACGCCGGTGATCGCGATTCCGATCCACACCCAGAATCCGCCTGCGCCAAGCGGAAGTTGACTGAGACACAGCCCGACGCCCACCGTGGCGAGAATGCCGCGAAGAACCCAGCCAGGCACGCGGGCACCGAGATGGGGCGCTTGCCGCACCCGAACGCGATTGCCCTCGCTCATCGTCGCACGCCCTGCCTGCTCATCGTGCGCAAGACGGCAGCAAGCGTCGCCGATCTGCCAGCGTGCCCCCACGCGAACACCTCGATCCCGTATGAGGACAGCGAACGGATGCGGTCTGCGCGCTCCATCATGATGATTCTGTGCGCGAGCACCTCTTCTTTCGGCAGCCGGTTCAGCTTTGCCGGTGGAAGAACGTCGACGGCTATCACACGGTGACCTGCCGCCCGCCACAACGTTGCCATGCGGCCCGCCTCGTCGTCGAGAAATGTCGACAGAACGTAGATCAGTGCCCCGGGCACCACCATCGGTGCCCGAACCCTGTACAGCGGAGGACCGGATGGCCCGGTCAGCTCGATTGCCCTGAGCACCCGCGCGAGGTGGCGGCTTCCCCCGCCGTGCTGAATCACTCGTGCGCT
>DATMTC010000270.1:0-52409 GCA_035565115.1 Microbacteriaceae bacterium
GTCAAAACGGCGGTGAAAGTCTTCACCCGTTAAGGATATTGCGATTGCCGTCGACGGCGTACCGTGGGTAATCATGGCGATCAACAGCGATCTGGTCAGGCGTATACCGCCACCTGGATGGTTCGCGGCAGCTGCCTGCGCACAAGTTCTCCTCACCCGTGGAGCTCGTCATACCGGCCGCTCAGTGCTCCTAACAGCGCTCTTGGCGGCCGGCGGCGGCATCACGGCAGTAACTGCTTTCGCCGCTATGCGCAGGCACGGCACGACCATCGCTCCCGAGCATCCTGAGCGGGCGACGGCACTGGTCACAGACGGCCCGTTCGCCTTCACTCGCAATCCGATCTACCTCGCGTTCACTGCTGCGCTGGTCGCGCACGCTGTTCTGCGTCGTTCGCCCGTGGCGCTGCTGCCTGCCGCGGCGTTCGTCGCTGTGATCGACCGTGCCCAGATCCCGGCAGAGGAACGCGCGCTGCGTGAGCGTTTTGGGCAACGATACGAGCAGTACAGCCAGGCTGTTCCGCGCTGGATCGGCTTGCCGAGGCGTTGAAGGGAACACCTGTGGGCGACACAGCCGAGCCGATTACCGATGAGCAGTTCGCCGCACTGCGTGCAACGGCAAAGCCCTACACGGTCGTGATTCTGACTCCGGGGCCGAACCGAACCATGCCGGGTGCTGACGCGATCATCTACCGGCACGGCATGCGAAACGCTGCACTGCACCGTGATGGGCGGATGCCGGTGGTTTGCCCGTCTGTGGATGACACACCCTTCAGGGGCGTCGCGATTCTCGATGCGACCGTGGAGGAGGCGCGAAGCATCATGGATGGCGATCCGGCCGTTCAAGCCGAGGTGCTTGCGTACGAGCTGCATCCGGTGCGCAGCTTCCCGGGCAGCACCCTGCCCGGCTGAGTCGATGCGCGTTTCGTGCTTGGCGCGTTCGTGGCGCGCAAAATGTCCTGAAAATCGATTTGGAGAGCATTTTGCGCGCCACGAATGAGGCGGGCGTCCGATCTGATTGCCGGCCCAGCAGGAGGACTTGGGTCCGGCGGGTCTTGGCAGGGGCGGAACATCTGGACTACGTGTGGGTCGAAGGTGAATAGGTTCACACGACGGTTCGGGCAGGAACCCCCCTTGATTACCGGGGCTTCGCGGTGGGCGACACTGGGATCGAAACTGCCGGAGACGGCGTCGACGACGACGGCCGCAGCACCGGTTCTATCCGATCTTGGTCCAATTACCACAATTGGATGATTGGAAGTCCTGTCCAGCGCCGACTGTCACATTGAGGACACCCTGAGTACCCAGGTCGTTCTGCACGATGTCTTCATAGTTGGTTCCGCTTGTGGTGATCTTCCAATAGCAGCGCGCACTGGTTGAGTTGGCTTGGTAGGTCCCTCCCTGCATTGTCGTCCCAACCGTGTACACCCTTCCATCGACCAACGTGGTCTCCTGGATGTGCGTTTCCGTCGCCGTCACCGCATCCTCACGCTTCTTGACCGCCGCCTCCTTGGCCGCCACTGCATCCTCTCGCACCTTGACGGCACCCTCGCGGTCGGCGATCTTGTTCTCATCGGCCTGCAAAGAGTCACGTTCTTTGCTGGCACTCGCCAAGTTTGTGTGCGCCTCGTGATCATCCGAGGTCATCGCGGTCAGTTTCGAGTACAGGGTGTGATTGTCGCTGTATGCCTTTGCGTACATTATGCTGCCCGCCACAATCGCAGCGATTGCAATCGCAACGGTGACGTACAGCGCAAGCATCGTCTTGCTGGGGTGAAGGAATTGCGCTGTCGGGATCTTCATCTCGGGTCTCCTTGCTGTGGGTCCGAGAGTAGCGACGCCATGTGATGTCCCGATACTCCCCCATTTGCGCCCGACATGCCTTCGAGTCGCTGCGCCCGACTCCCAACTTGACGCTGACGGCGGTTCTTTGACACGACGCTCGTTCATCGCAAGCACGTCCGTTCAGACCGTTCGGACACGAGTGCGGCTCAGGACACACGCCGCTCATGTTCGGTTCATGCTCTCGGGTGCCCGTGCACTGAGTCCCCCAAATTCCGCATCGTCAACTAAGGCCACCTCGAGGTGAAACGATAATTCCAACGGCGCCAAGGATGAGCGGCCAGCCGATGAGCAGCCAGGTGCAGTGCCTCGAAGTGACGTCTTGAGCAAGAAAAAACCCCTGTTTACCAGGGGGTTCGTGGTGGGCGATACTGGGATCGAACCAGTGACCTCTTCCGTGTCAGGGAAGCGCGCTACCGCTGCGCCAATCGCCCAGTCTTATCTGACCGGTCTTACTTGAGTTATGCCCCACTGGGAGGTGGCGACGGGATTCGAACCCGTGTATACGGCTTTGCAGGCCGCTGCCTCGCCTCTCGGCCACGCCACCGTGTGTGGGTTCCCACATCCATGCAACGGCCCCGGTGCGGTGAAGCATCGGGACCACTACACACTCGAGCGGATGACGAGATTCGAACTCGCGACCCTCACCTTGGCAAGGTGATGCGCTACCACTGCGCCACATCCGCGTTACTCGCATTTCTGCGTGCCTTGAAACTGTAGCCGATTGCCCCGGTCATATTCAAACTGACACGGCTGTAATTTCGTTCTGGCCGCCGGCGAGCCCGACGCCTGGGCCGATGTGCGCTTGGCACCGATCCTCCGCTAGGATCGTTTCTCGCGACCAGAGTGCA
Source organism: Microbacteriaceae bacterium (assembly GCA_035565115.1). Taxonomy (GTDB): domain Bacteria; phylum Actinomycetota; class Actinomycetes; order Actinomycetales; family Microbacteriaceae; genus Rathayibacter_A. The sequence continues at coordinate 2,691 of DATMTC010000270.1, forward strand.
TCTGGAGCGCGAAATGGGCGATTGGCGCAGTTGGTAGCGCGCTTCCTTCACACGGAAGAGGTCATCGGTTCAAGTCCGGTATCGCCCACCATCAACGCCGGCTAAGCCGATCGCCAACCGTAGCGCTTCCGCAGCGCCGCTGCCACCGTTGTGAAGCGCACGGCGTCGAGTGCCGCAGCCTCTCGACGCATCCCTGCCGTCTGCACGAGGAACACGCGGTCGATGTTCACCCAACTCGCCCTGCCCTGCGCATCCCACGGCCCAACGCCGATGCTCACGAAATCTCCGTGGTGACCGTCGTGCGGTTTGCTCGTGAGCTGCACGGCGAGAAATCCGCTGCCAGGCGCTTCAGCCACGATCAGCACTGGGCGGTCCTTGCCCCGGCCGTCCCGTTCTTCGAACGGAACCCAGGTCCACACGATCTCCCCAGGATCTGGATCACCGTCGGTGACCGGCGAGTATGTCATCCGTGGCGAACCGACGGCCGACGCATTCACCTCAACTGTTGCAGCGACCCCGCTTCGACCAGGAGAGTCGTCGACGGGCCTCGGGGCGGCTCGTTCTTGCGCGGTCGTCCTCAACGCGCCACTGATGGCACCGAGGATGCGCGAAAGCAGTGAGGTTGGCACCTTCGGAGGTTATCGGATCGGCCGGCTCGAGCGTCGAGATCACTCCTGCTCGATGACAGGCGTGCCGTGCGTGTGGAACGTCTCGATCGTCTTCAGGCCCCAGGCCTGACCTTTCGCGCGTTCCTCTGGCGTCCAGGTGATCGGCTCCCAGTCCGGGGCCAGAATCAGCCGCGCACCTGGATTATGCAACTCGATGCGGTTGCCTCCTGGTTCCCACACGTACAGGAAGAAGCCCTGCTGGATGGTGTGCTTGTGCGGTCCCGTCTCGATGTATACACCCGCTTCGAGAAAGACGTCTGCCGCGCGCAGGATGTCTTCCCTGGTGTCCGTCGCGAACGCGATGTGGTGCAGCCTGCCGCTGGCGCCAAGCCAGTCTTTCGTATAGACGAGATCGTATGACTTGTTGCACACGTTGAACCAGACTCCGTCGTAGCCTCCGTCGCTGCGCGCGATCCGCTCGGTGCACTTCGCCCCCAGCACGTCCGTCATGAACGCACTGACCGCCTCGACCTCATGCGTCAGGTAATTCACGTGGTCAAGTCGTCGCACGTTCGCGCCGCGACCCGGAAATGCAGCGGCCTGATTCTTGAGCGCAGGTTTGTCTGAGGCATCCGCCCGGTAGCGCTCGACGTCCCAGTAGATGCCCATCGGATGCCCGTCAGGGTCGTCGAAGAGGTAGGTGCGCCCGAGCCCTTGCTCGTCGTCGCTGAAACCACGGCCGAGCCCGGTCGGCTCAATCAATGCAACAACCCGATCGAGAGCCTGCGGACTGGCGGCACGGACGTACGTGGTTCCGACCCCTGCCTGGTCGCGCTCGGTCAGCTTGAGCGTGTAACTCTGATAATCGTCCCAGGTATGCAGGAAGATCGAGTCCCCCTCCCGCAGCACCTCACGCATCGCCATCGAATTCACGAAGAAGTCCCTGCTGGCCTCCAGCGTCGGCGTATACATCTCGACCGGCCCGATGTGGGCGATGTCGTGCAGCCTCTCCTGGCCGCTCTGACTGGCATCCGTCATGCTGATATCCCTTCCGGGTCGCGTGGCCACACCAGGCCATCGAACAGTTTGCGTGCGGTGCGGATGACCGCGCTTCGTGTCACTTCATAGGTGTCGCCCACCGGTTCCACTTCGACCTCCACATCGAAGAATCCGGTGGGATGCTCGATCCGCACGTGTGTGGCATGCACCTTTTCCAGCAGGTCGAATCCGACAGCTCCCGGAATCTGGGCGCCAGCAGCAACCGAGATCGCCCCAACCACCCCGATCGAGGTGTGCACCCTTCGCGGAATGAACGTGCGCGTGCTGATCGCTCCCCCGTGCCGCGGCGGCGCAAGCAGTGACATCTTGGGCACGGTTGCCGCGGCGACGTCGCCAAGGCCCATCGCGGCACCGGCAAGCAGCCGCACCTGTTCGACCTTGTGCTTCAGTGTCGAGTTCGCCTCGAGCTCCTGGGGCGTCTCATATCCTGTTGTTCCCAGATCGCGTGCCAGCAGCAGCACAACGGGCATCCCGGCGTTGACACACGTGACGTCGATTCCCGAGAACCTGTCGCGCACCTGCCCTGTCGGCAGCAGTGCTGCGGATGCTCTGGGAAACTCAAGCGGAACGGCTGCGGCAGGGAACGGCGCACCTGAGATGAACACGTCTCCCGAATAGCTGACTCGTCCTCCTGGGGTCTGAACCAGCGCTGTCGCTGTAGACGTCGTGCCGTTCATGATGCGGACGCGAACCTGGGTGGTCTCACCCGAGACGGGAACCAGCCCCCGCTCGATCGCGAAAGGGCCAACCCCGGCAAGAAGGTTCCCGCAGGTCTGCTGGTCGCTCACGATCGGCTCGTCGACCTGCACCTGCAGGAACAGATAGTCGACATCGGCGTTCGCATCCGCCGACGGGCTCATGACAGCGACCTTGCTTGTCAGCGGATGCCCGCCGCCGATCCCGTCGATCTCCCGTGGGTCAGGCGAACCCATGATCCTGAGCAGCAGGTCATCGCGTTCGGTGCTGTCCTGCGGCAGATCCTCCGCGAGGAAATACGCACCCTTCGAGGTGCCGCCGCGCATGAGCATGCAACGGATGCCTGCACGCTCGGCATCGCCCCCGGGTGTCATCGGTCTTCGTCCGGAAGCGCGTCGACGTATGTCACACCGAGCCGCTCCAGCAGCGGTCGCAGGTTGTACATGTCGAGTCCGAGCGTGCCAGAGGCGAACTCGGCGCGCTTGTTCTCTTCATTCGCCGTTCTCGCCCTCGCTGCTGTGAGCACCTGATCCGCGGCTGCTCGCGGAACGCACACCACTCCGTCGTCGTCTGCCACGATCACGTCACCGGGGTTGACAAGCTGCCCTGCACACACCACGGGCACATTGACCGAACCGCCTGTGGCTTTGATAGTGCCCTGGGCGTGTACGGCCCGTGACCAGACAGGGAAGCCCATTCGGCGCAGTGCCGCGATATCGCGAACACCGGCATCCGTCACCAGCCCTCGAACGCCACGCGCCATCAGCGACGTCGCAAGCAATTCGCCGAACATCCCGTCCGTCGACGGCGATGTTGTGGTGACCACCAGGATGTCGCCCGGCTGGCACACTTCAACGGCCGCGTGGATCATCAGGTTGTCGCCGGGATGCGACGAGACGGTGACGGCGCTTCCGGCGATCGCCACGCCGTCTTGGCGAGCCACGATCGCCGGGGAGACCAACCCGGTTCGTCCGACTGACTCGTGCACCGTCGCAACGCCGAGTGGTGCAAGCGCGTCGACGACGGCGGCGTCTGCCCGCACAAGATTCCGAACGATGTAGTTGTGTGCCATCTGTGCTCCTACGACAGTTCGGTCGTGACCTGCGGATACACACGCTCGTATGCTTCCGCGTATGCGTCGACGGGCAGCCCAAGGTTGGGTCCGCTGTTCCGCTTGGCCTGCACGCCGCGTCGGCGGCCAAGATCGCTGTAGTAGTCGACGAGGTGCTTCTGCGCAGGCAGACTGCGCATCGCGGCGAGCTTGGCATCCCACACCGGTGTGATGTCAAGCAGAACATCTGGTTTGAAGTCGCACACTTCACTCTGATGCGGTTCGAAGCAGAAGACCGGAGGAGCACCAAGCACATCGCCTGGACCGGGGACGCCGGCAGCCTGCGCCAAAATCCGCGTCTTGCGTGCGACGTCGCCTGCCACACCGTGGTCGACGTTGTACGGGTCGAACGGCGAATGCGTCAGCACCACGTCGGGCCTCAGCTCGCGATAGAGGTCGATCAGTTGCTGATCGAGCGCAGCCGTTTCGACCAGCGGATAGTCTCCAGCGTCGAAGAATCGCACCTCGGCACCGAGTGCGGCCGCTGCATCCTCTGCCTCGGACCGACGGACCGCCTTGACCTCGTCGAGACTCTTGCCTGCTCGCCAGAGACTGGCAGACTCGCCTCGCTCGCCAAAACTGAGGCATGCAACGATTGCGCGGCCACCTGCGGACGTCGTCAAGGCAAGCGCTCCGCCTGCTCGCCAGACGAAATCGCCTGGATGGGCGGTGATCGCCAGTACGGTCGCCGGTTGAGTCATAGCTGGGCCTCTCCGATCCAAACGGGCGAACGCGTCACCGTCTCCTAAACCATAAGAACGTGAAACATAATTGTCAACAATTACGAGATGTCGATCGTACGCAATGCCTATAGTGAGATGAGTCGACAAAGGAGACGACATGGATCAAACACAAGACGCAACCCACGTGAAGACCGGGCTCTACATCGACGGCCAGGAGGTTGCGGGGGCCGGCGAGTTGACCGTCAAAGACCCGGCGATCGCATCGGCAACCGTCGGAATCGCTGCTGCGGCCTCACGCGAGCAGGCTCTGCAGGCTGTCGCCGCTGCAAAGAAGGCGTTCCCTGCATGGTCGGCGCTGAGTCCACAGCAGCGTGCCGCTCAACTGGATGCCAGTTTGGCGGTACTGGAGAAATTCCAGGATGAGGATGCCGACATCCTGAGTCAGGAAAACGGAAAGATCAAGATGGAGGCGACCATCGATCTGATCGTCTTGAACGTTCGTTTTGGGTTGGCGACGGCGCTGGCCGATCAGGTCGAAGATGTGACTGTACTGCCCGGACCACCGCACGAGACCACCGTCGCATACGCGCCGCTCGGGGTTGTGACGCTGATCGTTCCATTCAACTGGCCGCTCGCCATCCTCGGAGCCACGCTGCCGTACGCATTGCTGGCTGGAGACACGGTTGTGGTGAAACCGCCGCCCACCACTCCCCTGGCAATGGCCCGCGTGCTCACGCGCATCGCAGCGCAGCTTCCGCCAGGCGTGCTCAACGTCGTCACCGGCCGTGACGAAGACATCGGGGATGCGTTGATCACCAACGACGACGTCGCGATGGTGTCATTCACAGGAAGCCCGGGAGGCGGCAGACGCATCATGGCGATGGCATCGCCGACATTGACCAAGGTCGCCCTGGAGCTGGGCGGGAATGACCCTGCGATCATCTTGGAGGACGCACGGCTCGACGCCGACTCGCTGACCAGGATGTTCCAGGCCGTGTTCGACACCACCGGTCAGATCTGCATGGCGATCAAACGCATCTACGTGCACCGGTCCAGGTATCAGGAAGTCATCGATGGTTTGTCGGCGAACCTCGAGAAGACGGTGCTCGGGTACGGGCTGTCCCCTGACACGACGATGGGGCCGCTTCACTCGGCCAGGCAGCGTGACTTCGTCGCCGAGATCGTCGACGAGGCACGGGCAGCTGGAGCAGAGGTGCGCGAGTTCGGAACTCTGCCGAGCGATGACGATCTGCGTGACGGGAACTTTCTGCGCCCGAGTCTTGTGCTCGATCCCGACCCGTCTTTGCGCGTGGTCACAGAGGAGCAATTCGGCCCGACGGTTCCGATCATCCCGTTCGACGACGAAGCCGAGGCCATCGCCGCCGCCAATACCACGTGGGCGGGCCTGTGCGCATCCGTCTGGACCGAAGATCCGGAACGCGCCGTTGCCGTTGGATCTCAGCTTGATGCCGGCTACATCTTCGTCAACAATCACAGTGCCACCTGGCTTGACCAGCGTGCACCGTTCGGTGGCGTGAAGGGCAGCGGTTTCGGTCGTGAGATGGGAATCGAGGGGTTGAGGGAGTTCATGGCAACCCGCAGCATCGCGATGCCGAAAGAGTGAGCCGGGACGCCGCGCTGTGTTGACAACAGCGCGGCGCCCCGGTGGTGGTCGGTCGATCAGAGGTTTCGATCAGACGGTTTCGATTACACGGTTTCGAGCACGTAGCCCTCTTCGCCGTGCACGATCGTGTCGACGCCTGCGACCTCGTCTTCGTTCCTAATGCGGAAGCCGATCGTCTTCTGGATGACCGTTCCGATGATCCAGGCCATGCCGAACGAGAAGATTCCGATACCGAAGGCGGCAAGCGCCTGCACACCCAGCTGCTGAAGGCTGCCGCCGTAGAGCAGGCTGGTGAACTTGCCGTCGACCTTCGTCATGCCGAAAATGCCGATGTAGAGAGTTCCGATCAGGCCGCCGACCAGGTGGATGCCCACAACGTCAAGTGAGTCGTCGAAGCCGAGCTTGAACTTGAGATCGACGGCGATGGCGCACACGGCTCCGACGAGCAGGCCGAGCACGATCGCCCAGAACGGCGTCAGGATGTTGCACGCGGGCGTGATCGCCACGAGGCCGGCGACTGCACCGGATGCCGCTCCGATCGATGTTGGTTTGCCATCCTTGATGCGCTCCACAACCAACCAGCCGAGTGTTGCGGCGGCCGGTGCCGCGAGTGTGTTGATCCAGGCGAGTGCCGCAATGCCGTCGACGGCCGCCTCAGAGCCTGCGTTGAATCCGAACCAACCGAACCACAGCAGTGCGGCGCCAAGCAGAGTCAGAGGCACGTTGTGCGGCTTTGCCATCCCCTTCTGAAAGCCGACCCGTTTGCCGAGCACCAGCGCGAGAGCCAGCCCGGCCGCTCCCGCGTTGATGTGAACGGCCGTGCCACCTGCGAAGTCGTTGACGTGCAGGAGGGCGGGCGCCCATCCTTCCGCAAGGTTGAAGACCCAGAACGCGACAGGGAAGTATACGAGCGTCACCCAGATGCCGGCGAAGATCATCCACGAGCCGAACTTGGCGCGGTCGGCGATCGCGCCCGAGATCAGGGCGACGGTGATGATGGCGAATGTTGCCTGGAAGCCGGCGAATGCGAGGCCGCCGAGGTCGGGACCGTTCTTGCCGTCGACGAGGGACTGGAGCCCGAGCTCGGAGAACGGGTTTCCAAGCCAGTGCGGGATCAGCGGGCTTCCGAACGCGATGCCGTATCCGTAGAGAACCCAGAGCACGCCGACCAGGGCCATCGCGCCGAAGCTCATCATCATCATGCTGATGACACTCTTGGCCTTAACCATTCCTCCGTAGAAGAACGCGACGCCGGGGGTCATCAAAAGAACGAGCGCTGCGGCTATCAAAAGCCACAGCGCGTCGATGCTCGATTTCGCATCATATGCGGCTGCTGCGTGGAACAACATCGGGTGGTCTCCTCGTATCGAGTAACGGATGCACGCCATCACCGGTTTGTCGTCGCGACTGCGGTGAGGTGTGCGTCAGTCTTCTCGCAGCACGTTTCCGCGCGAGGGTCGAAGTGTTTCGCGATTGTTACGCGCGAGTGCGTTCTGTAAACATCGTGTTTCGGGCCGCCGCGATTTTCACCGAAACTCTCTCGCGTTCCTGAGCACCTCGTTCCTGAGCACCTCGGGCCCCTGGCCTGGCATTCGACGCGCCCGCACGGGCATCCGCTCGCGCGCTTGACCCACCGAATGATGGTATTCCGGGCGATTGATACCGCCGCGGCACCATCATTTGCCCGAAAAACTATCGCTCGCGAGGACATTGGGTGAAGAACGCCTACTGGCTGGTCCCACCACCCGTGCCACTCAGTCGTGCGGAGGAAGCTCCCCCGTCGTCAACGCGACCATGCGCGACGTCGAACGCAGATACTTCTTGCGATACCCGCCCTGCAGCATCTCGGAGTCGAACACGTCGCTCAGCGGCACGCCGCTTGCGATCACCGGAATCTCCGCATCGTAGACGCGGTCGATGAATGCCACGAGTCTCAGTGCTTCCATCTGATCGTGGAGTTGTTCGACATCCGTCAACGCAATCGCGTCAAGCCCATCGATGATCTTGATGTAGCGAGACGGATGCACCGTAGCAAGATGCGCAATCACGTCGCGGAACGCGTCACAGGTGACCGCATTACCACGAGCCCGAAGTGCCTCAACCGTGCGTTCTAGCGTTTCGTGCTCGACCGAAACCGCTTCACCGTCAGTGTCTCGCCTGCGGTAGTCGAGCCCATCGATCCGCACCGTTTCGAAGTTGTTCGACAGCGCCTGAATCTCGCGCAAGAAGTCCGATGCGGCGAAGCGTCCCTCACCGAGAGCATTCGGCGGCGTGTTCGAGGTCGCCGCAATGCGCGTTCCGCTTGCGACAAGCTCACCAAGCAGACGCGTCATCATCATCGTGTCGCCAGGATCGTCAAGCTCGAACTCGTCGATGCAGACAAGCTTCGACCCACGCAGCAGGCTGACCGCGTTCGCATAGCCAAGCGCACCAACCAACGCGGTGTACTCGATGAACGTTCCGAAGTACTTCGGACCGGGCGCAGCATGCCACAGAGCGGCGAGCAGGTGGGTCTTGCCCACACCGAAACCGCCATCGAGATACACACCGGGCTTCGTCACGGGAGCCTTACGTCTCCCCCACCCGAACAGACCGGTCGGCCGCTCAGGCTCCCACCCTGCAGTGAACCGGGTGAGGATGTCGACAGCTGCAGCCTGCGACGGATACTCGTGGTCGGGTCGATACGACTCGAACGTGGCGTTCGCAAACTGCGGCGGTGGAACAAGCGACTGTGCGATCTCCGCACCGCTGATCGTTGGAGCCAGATCGACCAGTCGCTCGGCGTGCGCAGTCGTTTCCGACGTCATACAAGGTCCCTTTGTGTCGAAGTTTTGTCGGTCCAGGCTCGCACCGCGTAGCGTTGTGCATACATTCGCTTGAGGACCAGGAATCAAGCCTATCCCGCGAGTGTTGTTGGTTTTGACTGGAGGTAATGATGGCCGTAGGTGTGGAAAGCAACGAGAAGTTTGCGACATACGCCCACCCGGAACGACTGGTGAGCACGCAGTGGTTGCATGACCACCTTGACGCGCCAGGCCTGGTCGTCGTCGAATCCGACGAAGACGTTCTGCTGTACGAAACCGGACACATCCCCGGCGCAGTCAAGATCGACTGGCACACCGACCTCAATGACCCTGTCGAACGCGACTACGTCGACGGAGAACGCTTCGCGCGGCTCATGTCTGAGAAGGGCATCTCCCGAGACACCACGGTCGTCATCTACGGCGATAAGAACAACTGGTGGGCGGCATACGCACTCTGGGTGTTCACGCTGTTCGGACACCAAGACGTGCGCCTGCTCGACGGCGGAAGAGACAAGTGGATCGCGGAAGGCCGCGAGATCACGACGGATTCAACAACACCCGCTCCGGCCGAATACCCGGTGGTCGAACGCGATGATTCGCAGATCCGCGCCTTCAAGGAGGACGTGCTGCAGCATTTCGGCAAGCCGTTGATCGATGTGCGCTCACCCGAGGAGTACAGCGGAGAACGCACCGAGATTCCTGGTTACCCGACGGAGGGCTCGCTGCGCGCAGGACACATTCCCTCGGCAGCATCCGTTCCGTGGGCTCGCGCGGCCGCCGCTGATGCGACGTTCAAGTCCCGGGAAGAGCTCGACGCCATCTACAAGGGCGAAGCCGGACTCTCCGACGGTGACGACGTGATCGCATACTGCCGCATCGGAGAACGTTCGAGCCACACCTGGTTCGTGCTGAAGCACCTGCTCGGCTTCGAGAGCGTTCGCAACTATGACGGCTCGTGGACCGAATGGGGAAGCGCCGTTCGTGTGCCCATCGTCACCGGCAGCGAACCAGGCGAGACTCCAGCACGACGGTGAACGCGTGCAATTGGTGACAGACTGGAAGAGATGACTGAAACCGAGTTGCCTGAGTCACTCAGGGAGATCAAGGAGGAGTTCCTCGCACTCGAAGTGCGCGAACGCCTGCAGTTGTTACTGGAGTTCGCCAACGAACTGCCGGAGCTTCCGGAGCGATACCGCGATCATCCCGATCTGCTCGAGCGCGTCGAAGAATGCCAGTCACCCGTCTACATCTTTGTCGAGGTGGATGACGCGGGCATCGTGCAGCTGTTCGCAACGGCGCCACGCGAATCTCCGACGACACGCGGATTCGCATCGATCGTCTCGCAGGGGCTCGCCGGTTTGACCGTCGAACAGGTGCTGGCCGTTCCGGATACTTACCCTCAGGAACTGGGTCTCACCGAGGCGGTTTCACCGCTGCGCATTCGAGGGATGACGGCACTGCTCGGCCGCGCGAAGCAGCAGCTGTTACGCAAGGTCGCCGCGTAACACGCGTCAGGCGAGTTGCCGCAACCAGTCGGCGATCGTTCTTCGCCAGCGTTCCTCGTCGTAGTTCCAGATTTTGGTGTGCCTCGCTGTCTGGAACGGCACGTACGTGACGATGTCAGGTCGTGCAGCTGCGAGTGCGCGTGCCGCGTCAGGGGGAACGAAGCCGTCATCGTCACTGTGCATCAAGAGCACGGGCACCGTTAGGGCGTCGGCGCGGGCGACGAAGTCCATCACCGCAAGGTCGAGCGGGGCGGCCAAGCCCGTGACCCGACCGCCCCACGGCGCGGCGAGCGTTTCGAGTGCGGCACGCGTCAACGGGGCGGGCAGCCGCATCAACTCGGCCTGATACTGCAGTGTCTCAAGCCAATCGACCACGGGCGAGTCCAGCACCAGCCCGCTGACAACATCCGCGTGTGCCGATCGCGTGACGGCCTGCAATACGATCGCGCCGCCCATCGACCAGCCGAACAAAACAATTTCGCGTGCGCCGCGCGCGATCGCAAAGCCCATGGCGGCATCGAGGTCGTGCCACTCTGTGGAGCCGAGGCCGTATCTGCCATCAGGGCTGCTGGGAGCGTCTGAGTCGTTGCGATAGGAAACGACGAGATTCGTGAAGCCGGCAGAACGGAACGTCTCGATCGCCCGCAGTGACTCTTGGCGCCGTGTGCCGCGACCATGAACGTGGATGGCCCAACGCTCTGAACCGCCCGCGGCAGGAAAGAGCCAGGCCGGAGCGCTGCCTCCTGCTGTGCCGATCTCGACGCTCTCAACCGGATAACCGAGCTCCTCTGGCCGAAGGTAGTACCAACTGCTGATCCTGCCCAGACGCGCACGGCGAAGATCGCCGAAGCTGATTTTCTCGATACGCCTCGTGACGGTGGCGTTCGACCGGTCCACGATCTCGCCAAGTCGCAGATGACCTGTGTCATTCGAGAACCAAAAACTGTAGCGTCCGTCGACCACGGAATCCTCTGTGGCTTCGAGAGTGATGCTCGTCAGGTCAGCCGCGACCGAACGGATGCGCACGTCGTAACGAAACCGTCTGGCAGGAACCACCACAAGCCTGGCGACCGTCGCGGTTACGACGGCCGCGGCCAGTGCAGAGCTCACGGTGACTGCGGCGACAGCGGCGACCGCAGGAACTACTGATCTTCGCCGGAACTCTTTGGGCATTCCACTCCTCGGGCACCGGCTATGTCTTCAACGTGCGCAGCCAATCCGCGACCGTCTGATTCCATCGATTCGTATCGTAGTTCCACAACTTGGTGTGTCTCGCCAAGGGGAACGCGACATACGTCACGATATCGGGCCGGGCAGCGGCCAGAGCGCGAGACGCATATGGCGGAACGTATCGGTCGTCGTCGCTGTGCATCAGCAGCACCGGCACGGTCAGCTCATCCGCTCTGGCGACGAAATCCATCGCCCGCAGGTCGATCGGTGCAGCAAGGCCGGTCACGCGTGTGCCCCACGGCGCGCCCATCGTCCCAAGTGCTGCACGTGTGATCACGGTCGGCAGATGCCTGATTTCGGCATGGTAATTCATCGTGTTGACCCAGTCGATGACCGGCGAATCGAGCACGATTCCGCGAATGTAGCTCGAGTGCGCAGATCCTGTCAGCGTCTGTAAAACGATGGAGCCTCCCATCGACCACCCGGTCAACACGATCTGTTGCGCACCGTGGGCAATCCCGAACTCGATCGCAGCGTCGACGTCACGCCACTCGGTTGAACCCAGACCAGATCGTGCATCAGTGCTGTTCGGAGCATCACCGTCATTGCGATATGAAACGATCAGATTGGTGAAACCGTTGTCTCGAAAGACGGGGACCGCGCGCAAACCGCTCTGTCGGCCGATGCCGCGTCCGTGCACGTGAATCGCCCACCGGGGCGAGGTCTCGTTCGCAGGGAACAACCACGCAGGAGCGCTGCCGCCATCGGTCGAGATCGCGACGCTGCTCACCGGAAGCCCAAGGAGCTCGGGCCGAACGAAATACCAGCCGCTGATTCGGCCGCGCTGACCGCTATGAATGTCTCCGAACGTGACCTTCTCAATCTGCCTCGTGACGCTGGCCGGCGTCGTTTCGAGGATGCGGCCGACTCGAATGTGACCGGCTTGACCGGCAAGCCAGAAGCCGTAGTGGCCCGGAACGACGGACTCGAGTGTCGCCTCGAGCGTGATGGTCGTCAGGTCCGCTGCGACGGACCGGACGCGGACATCGTACTGAAAGGTCCGAGACGGCATCACCGCCCGCCTGGCAATCCATGCGGTAAGTCCTCCAGCAGCGAGGCCGGCACCGATGGTGAGCCCACCGATCCAGACGCAGGCCAGCACAATCGCCCTGCGCCACGCGTGAACCATGACGTCCCCCTCACGCCGTGCTCCCCGACCGGATGTCACCCTGGAGGCGACCGGTGACCGTGCCGAACGCGGTCGGCGTGCCTTCCGACATCCGTCGTGTGGAAACTCTAGTCTTGCCCACGTGTCAACTACAGCGCCTCGGGTTCCCGCGGAGTTCGCTGCGGCGCTGAAGTCCGTCGGGCGGGCGAAGACCCGGCCCGAGCTCGTCATCAACGAGATACCAGCACCGGCCGAACTCGCGCCATTCTCGATCGCACTGGCCGCCGATGTTTCCCCAGCACGTCACGGCGCGGATTCAGACCTTGGCACCGGCCGTTTCATCCTGCTCTACGACGAAGACGAGCCGGAAAGCTGGGGCGGACGGTTTCGCGTCGTGTGCTTCGCCCAGGCGCCGTTGGAGACCGAAATCGGGCTCGATCCGTTCCTGGCGGATGTCGCCTGGTCATGGTTGGTCGACGCGCTTGACGCACGATCCGCCGCATACACCGCAGCATCCGGCACCGCCACCAAGGTCATCTCGACCGGTTTCGGTGAGCTTGCCCGCCAGGGTGACGGCGCACAGATCGAGCTGCGCGCATCCTGGAGCCCGCTTGAGAACGATGTCTCAGCACATGTCGAAGGCTGGGGTGAACTTCTCTGCATGCTCGCAGGACTGCCGCCGACGCCGGAGGGAGTGAGTCTGCTGACTCCTCGACGGGCCGACCGTGCCTGACCATCACGTCATCGACACGCGGGACGAGTACGAACGAGCCGTCGACCTGCTTGCGGCCGGAAACGGACCTGTCGCCGTCGACGCAGAACGCGCATCCGGTTACCGGTACTCACAGCGCGCATATCTGATCCAGATGTTCAGGCGCGGTTCAGGAACCTTCCTGTTCGATCCGCCAGCGCTCGGACGGTTCGACGATTTACAGCAGGCCATCGCAGACGACCAGTGGATACTGCACGCCGCCAGCCAAGACCTGGCGTGTCTGCGCGAGGTCGGGCTCGAACCGACCGACGTTTTCGACACCGAACTTGCCGCGCGGCTGCTCGGGATGCCCCGGGTTGGCCTCGGCACCGTTGTCGAAGCTCTTCTCGGCATTCACTTGGCCAAGGAACACTCGGCAGCAGACTGGTCGACGCGACCATTGCCAGAACCGTGGCTGCTCTATGCGGCACTCGATGTCGAGCTGCTCGTGGATTTGCGTGACGCAATGGCACCATTGCTCGAACAGGCTGGCAAGTCTGAGATCGCGCGTCAGGAGTTTCAGGCAGAACTCGACAAGCAAGCCAAGCCCGCCAGGACGGATCCGTGGCGTCGGTTGTCCGGCATCCACGCGGTGAAGGGTTTGCGCAACCTGGCTGTTGCACGGGAGCTGTGGCTGGCGCGCGATGAACTGGCGCAGGAGTTGGACATCGCACCAGGTCGTCTTGTGCCCGACGCATCGCTGACTGCAGCAGCAAAGGCGATGCCGTCGTCCAAGTCGGCGCTTGGTGCGTTGCGGGAGTTCTCTGGCCGGGCCAGCCGAACGGAGCTCGATCGGTGGTGGAGCGCAATCGAGCGAGGCAAGGCGACCGATGACCTGCCGGTTGTACGAGGCAACGGCGACGGCGTGCCTCCACCCCGGTCGTGGGCAGACAGAAACCCGGATGCCGACCGGCGATTGAAGAACGCCCGCTTGGCAATTGGTGCGTTATCGGAGGAACTGACCATCCCGGTCGAGAATCTGCTGACACCCGAATTGTTGCGACGCCTGGCGTGGAGCCCGCCAGACCCGATCGATCGCGACACGATCGCTGCCACACTCGAATCATTCGGTGCGCGCCCGTGGCAGATCGATGCGACTGCTGGGCTGATCGCAGCGGCATTTGTCGAGCCGGACCAAACGGCCCAGGGGCCCGACGACAGCGCTTCGTAGGTTCACTCAAACGATTCTCGGCACAGATACGCCGAGCCTAGGATCGAGGCAGATCTTAATGAGGAGGCGCGAGTGGCCAAAACAGTGGGCAATCCAACTGATGTGATGTTCGTGGACGGTGTTCGTACACCGTTCGGTCGTGCGGGCGAAAAGGGCATGTACTGGAACACACGAGCAGACGATCTTGTGGTCAAAGCCGTGATCGGATTGATCGAACGCAACCCGTCGGTGCCGAAGGACCGGATCGATGATGTAGCCATCGCAGCGACCACGCAGCAGGGCGATCAAGGCCTCACACTCGGGCGCACAGCAGCGATCCTGGCCGGCTTGCCGAAATCTGTTCCCGGATTTGCGATCGACCGGATGTGCGCCGGCGCCATGACGAGCGTCACAACACTCGGCAGCGGCATCGCGTTCGGAGCATACGACCTTGCGCTCGCTGGCGGAGTCGAGCACATGGGCAGGCATCCGATGGGTTTCGGCGCCGACCCGAACCCTCGGTTCTTGTCCGAGCGTCTCGTCGGTGAAGATGCACTGAATATGGGCAAAACCGCCGAGCGCATCCACGATCGCTTTCCCGCCCTGACAAAGGAGCGAAGCGACCGTTTCGGCATGCGCAGTCAAGAGAAGGTGGCAGCAGCATACGCGGCGGGCAAATTGCAGCCAGACCTCGTGCCTGTCGCGCTTCGCAGCGATGCAGGGTGGGGCCTCGCCACGGAAGACGAAGGGATGCGCCCGGAGACGACCATGGAAGGACTCGCCGGTCTTCGCACGCCGTTCCGTCCACACGGGCGGGTCACGGCGGGCAACTCGTCCCCGCTGACTGACGGCGCTACGGTGAGCCTGCTTGCCGGACGCGATGCGGTCAAGGAGTTCGGCCTGACCCCGAAAATGCGCATGGTCAGCTTCGCGTTCGCCGGTGTCGATCCTGAGATCATGGGCCTCGGACCGATCCCGTCGACCGAGAAGGCACTGCGCAAGGCCGGACTCTCGATCGAGGACATCGGCCTGTTCGAACTCAACGAGGCATTCGCGATCCAAGTGCTGTCATTCCTCGACCACTTCGGCATCGACGACAACGACCCGCGCGTCAACCAGTGGGGCGGCGCCATTGCGATCGGTCACCCGCTCGCGGCATCCGGCGTTCGACTGATGATTCAGCTCGCAGCCCAGTTCGCTGAGCATCCAGACGTGCGTTACGGACTGACCGCGATGTGCGTTGGCCTTGGGCAAGGCGGCAGTGTCATCTGGGAGAACCCCAACTGGAACCGAAAGGCGTAAAGCTTGTGACCGACTACTCCACGATTGACTTCTCGCCTCTCGTCGATATCTCAAGCGACGAGGTCGTAACACACTCGTTCGTTCGCGATGTCACGCTGTCAAGCGGCAAGACGCTTGCACTTGTGACACTGGACAACGGACGCGATCACACTCGACCGAACACTCTTGGCCCGCTCACGCTGCTCGAGCTGCGCGACACGCTGGCCGGACTGCGCACCAGGGCGGCAGCTGGCGAGATCGCCGGCGTCGCGGTCACAGGCAAACCGTTCATCCTCGCTGCGGGGGCCGACCTGTCAAAGGTCAGCGAGATCCCAAGCCACGAGGTCGCATCCTTGCTGCCTCAACTCGGGCACCAGGTGCTTGGCGGGCTCGCCGACATGGGTGTTCCGTCTTTCGTGTTCATCAACGGGCTCGCTCTCGGCGGTGGACTCGAGATCGGTCTGAACGCGGACTACCGAACCGTCGATCTGTCCGCAGCAGGAATCGGTCTGCCAGAGGTCTTCCTCGGCTTGATCCCGGGTTGGGGTGGCGCGTACCTGCTGCCCAACCTGATCGGCATCGAGAACGCGTTGAAGGTGATCATCGAGAACCCGCTCAAGATGAATCGGATGCTGCGCCCTGCTGACGTTCTCGAGCTCGGCATCGCGGATGCTGGCTTCCCATCCGCGACGTTCCTTGAAGACTCGCTGAGATGGGCTGACGGCGTAATCGGCGGATCGATCGAGGTCAAACGGCCGAACCTGCCAGGAAAGCTGGAGCGGGCCGTGAAATGGGATGCCGCAATCTCGATCGCGCGCAAAACCGTCTCGAGCCGCATCGGAAACGTCGCGATCGCACCGTTCAAGGCGCTTGACCTGCTGAAGGCCGCCAAGAGCGGAACGAAAGCGGAAGGGTTCGAACGGGAAGACGTCGCGCTGGCAGACCTCATCTCTGGGGACCAGTTCCAGGCGAGCGTGTACGCGTTCAATCTTGTGCAGAAGCGCGCGAAGCGGCCGGCGGGCGCGCCGGATAAGGCGCTTGCGAAGCCGGTGACGAAGGTCGGCGTGATCGGGGCAGGTCTGATGGCCAGCCAGTTCGCGCTGCTGTTCGTGCGGAGGCTGCAGGTGCACGTCGTGATCACCGATCTCGATCAGGCCAGGGTCGACAAGGGCGTGGCGTACATCCACGACGAGATCGGCAAGCTTGAGGAGAAGAAGCGGATCTCCCCAGACGAGGGCAACCGACTCAGAGCCCTTGTGACAGGAACGACGGACAAGGCATTGTTCGCCGACGCCGACTGGGTGATTGAAGCCGTCTTTGAAGAGCTCGGTGTCAAGCAGGACGTCTTCGCCGAAATCGAGCAGCACATCTCGCCCGACGCTGTGCTCGCGACGAACACGTCGTCGCTGTCTGTTGAGCAGATCGGTGCGAAGCTGCAGCATCCGGAGCGCCTGATCGGGTTCCATTTCTTCAACCCGGTTGCCGTCATGCCGTTGATCGAGGTCGTCAATGCGCCCGCAACAGATGAGGCGACGCTGTCGACGGCAATGGTTGTAGCGAAGAACCTCAAGAAGAACGCGGTGATCACGCGAGACACTCCCGGGTTCGTGGTGAACCGTGTGCTGGCGAAGCTGCTCGGCGAAGCCATGCGCGCTGTCGACGCCGGCACATCGTTCGAAACAGTTGACGAAGCGCTTGCTCCCCTTGGCCTGCCGATGGCGCCATCCGTGCTGCTCGACCTCGTCGGGCTCAAGGTCGGTGCACACGTTCTCGACACACACCATGCTGCGTTCCCCGACCGGTTCTACCGCTCAGACAACCTGCACAAGCTCGCCGAATACGGCACGCTGCTCGACAAGGACGGCAAGGGCAAGGTGAAGGGCATCGACAAGGGTGCCATGAAGGTGATCTCGGTCGGCACGTCACCGGTTTCGGCCGAGGAGATTCTGCGCAGGGTGGAAGACGGTCTGGCAGACGAAATCCACCGCATGCTCGAAGACGATGTCGTGCACGCGCCAGACGACATCGACCTGTGCATGGTGCTCGGGGCCGGGTGGCCGTTCCAGATGGGCGGAGTCACTCCGTACCTTGACCGGGTCGGCGCAAGCGAGCGCGTGTTCGGCGGGACATTCCACAATCCGCCGATTGCGGGTATCGCCTAGACGATCGCCGGCATGGCCCTCAGGGGAGCCCTACCGGTTCAGCCTTATCGATTCAGGGGGGTCATGTCGGCGTAACGATCGCCAACGGCGGCCGGAATGGCGTTCAGAGTCTCAAGCTGCGCGGCAGACAGGGTGAGTGCGTCTGCTGCGACGTTCTCTTCGAGACGCTCAACCCGCTTCGTTCCGGGGATCGGCGCGATGTCGTTGCCCTGCGCGAGCAGCCAGGCAAGCGCCACCTGAGCTGGGGTCGCATCCAGTTCTTTCGCCACGGCGTCGACCTGCTCGACGATGCGGATGTTCTCTGCCAGGTTGTCCCCGACGAACCGCGGATTGCTGCGACGAAAATCCGACTCGTCGAGCTGGTCGACCGAGCGGATGTCGCCGGTCAGAAATCCGCGGCCAAGCGGTGAATATGCAACGAAGCCGATGCCGAGTTCTCGCACCAGCGGAAGTAGCTCGGCTTCGGGGTCGCGCGTCCACAGAGAGTACTCGGTCTGAAGCGCGGTGACCGGATGCACTGCGTGTGCACGGCGGATGGTCTCGGGTGCGGCCTCCGAGAGCCCATAGCGGCGCACCTTGCCTTCTGCGATGAGTTCGGCGATCGCGCCCACCGTCTCTTCTATCGGTGTGCCGGGGTCCATGCGGTGCTGGTAGTACAGATCGACGTGATCGGTGCCAAGGCGTTTCAGCGACCCTTCGATCGAAAGCCGAACGTTCTCGGGGCTGCCATCGAGCCCGCGCGATCCGTCGCCTCGATGCAGGATCGTTCCGAACTTCGTTGCGATGACAACCTGATCGCGGCGGCCTGCGATGGCCTTGCCGAGCAATTCCTCATTCAGGTACGGTCCATAAATCTCCGCCGTGTCGAACAGGTTGACGCCGAGGTCGATGGCGCGGTGAATGGTGCGAATCGATGCTTCGTCGTCTTGGCCGGCTCCTGAATAGAACGCGGACATGCCCATCAAGCCGAGCCCGATTCGTCCGACGTGCAGGCCGCCTGCTCCGAGGGTGATGTGTTTCATGGTTCAACCGTACAGCGGCGCGAATGCCGTAACCTCAAGACAGACGCGACCAGGCAGGGCGCGTGAGTCAGGAGCACCATGCACGACCTCACGCTAGGAATTCTCGCGTCTACGCGAAAGCCAGACGAGCGGCGACTTCCGATCCATCCAAGACATTTCGAACGGATCGATGAGTCGATCCGGTCGAGGATGCTCGTTGAACGCGGCTACGGTCGTCGGTTCGGCGTCTCAGATGCACAGTTGGCCGAACTCGTAAGCGTTCGTGACAAGGCAGAACTCATCGCAGCGAGCGACGTGATTGTGTTGCCGAAACCGCAGCCGGCCGACCTTGAGGAGCTGCGAGACGGTCAAACGTTATGGGGATGGCCACACTGCGTGCAGGATCGGGCGATCACGCAGTTGGCGATTGACAAGCGCTTGACGTTGATTGCATTCGAGGCGATGAACCACTGGACGAGTGCGGGCGGATTCGGTCTGCACGTCTTCCACAAGAACAACGAACTCGCGGGATACTGCTCTGTGCTGCACGCGCTGGAGCTGACCGGTTCCACGGGAGACTACGGGAGACGGTTGAGCGCAACGGTCATCGGGTTCGGCGCAACGGCGCGTGGTGCAGTGACCGCGCTGAACGCACACGGTATCCACGACGTGCAAGTGTTGACCACTCGTGGGGTCGCGGCAGTCGGATCGCCGATTCACTCGGTGCAGATCGTGCAGTTCGACCACGATGAGTCGGCTCCTCACCTGAGCCATGTCATCACCGATCGCGGACGCGTGCCCCTTGCCCCGTTCCTGGCCGAGAGCGACATTGTGGTGAACTGCACGTTGCAAGACACCGACGCTCCCCTGGTGTACCTGCAGACCGAAGACCTTGACGCGTTCGCACCAGGAAGCCTCATCATCGATGTTTCGTGTGACGAAGGCATGGGCTTCAGCTGGGCGAAGTCCACCACGTTCGCCGACCCGATCATCACGGTGGGTGATGAGGTGCGTTACTACGCCGTCGACCACAGTCCGTCTTACCTTTGGGATTCAGCAACCTGGGAGATCAGCGAAGCGCTGCTTCCGTTCCTTCCTGTGGTCGCTGCAGGCCGTGCGAGTTGGGAGAGCGACGAGACGATCAATCGCGCGATCGAAATCAGTGATGGCAGCATCCGCAACCCGGCCATCCTGTCGTTTCAACATCGCGCTCCGGCATATCCGCATCCACCCGCCTAACGATGTCTGCACCGCTACGGCCGACGCACGCGGCAATTCTCTACAACCCGCAGCGGGTGGCTCTTCACCGGTTGAAACGGGCTGTGGCGGCCGCTGAGCGTTCAGCAGGGTATGGCCCGTCTCTCTGGCTGCAGACGGATGGCAACGGCTCACACGGCCCGCTGGGCGAGGCACGTGCGTCAGGTCCTGCGGTCGTGATTGCGGCAGGCGGTGACGGCACCGTCCGTCAGATCGGGTCTGCTCTTGCGGGGACAGGCATGCCGTTCGGCATAATCCCAAGCGGCACAGCGAACCTACTCGCCCGCAATTTGGGCATTCCGCAGTATGACACCGACCGGGCAGCATTAGTCGCGTTCAGCGGCGTCGAGCGCGCAATCGACATCGGCGTTCTCGAGTACAGACTCGAGGATGGGACCAGTGGCAGACTCGACTACTTCGTGATGGCCGGGTTCGGAATCGATGCAGACATGGTTGCAGAGTCAGACCCCGTCATGAAACGCCGCTTCGGCTGGATGGCGTACGTCGGCCCGATCCTGCGCTCGCTCGTTCGCAAGACATCGCATCAGGCGCGGTACTCGCTTGACGACGCAGAGCCTGTCTCCGGTCAACTGCACACGTTGATCGTCGGCAACTCAGGAACCGTCACCGCCGGGCTCAAGCTGCTTCCGGATGCGCGACTGGACGACGGCATGTTCGATGTGCTCGCCATCCGTTCGATGCGTCCGCGGGACAGGCGCACGTTCATCCGCTGGCTCGGCCAGTCGCAGGGCCCGGCCACGATCTGGCCGCATGTCGACCCAGCGGCAACCGGCGGTGCGCTTCACTATGCACAGGCCGCGACGGTCAGCGTGTCGCTCGACACCGGTGCGATGTTTCAGGCGGACGGCGACGCCATCGGCTCGATCGTTGAGGCACACTTCAGTGTGTTGGCAGGCGCGATCGTTGTTCGCGCAGCCGGTTAGGCGCGCCGACGGATCGAACTTACTGCAGCATCCGCGTCCTGGTCGCCGAGGGGGCGCGCAATCGGAATCTTGCTGCCAAGCACCTGTTCGACGACGTCGCGAGCGATGCGTTGCGGTGTCAGACCGGTTTGCTCCAAAATCTGCTCACGTGAAGCATGCTCAAGGAACTCGTCTGGCAGCCCGAGCTCGTCGACGGCGGTATCGATCCCGGCTGCGCGCAGGTCCTGGCGCACACGGGTTCCGATGCCGCCGACCCTGACGCCGTCCTCGAGTGTGATGACCAGGCGATGGCGCGCGGCAAGCTCGAGCACGCTTCGCGGCACCGGAATCACCCAGCGGGGGTCGACCACGGTGGCCCCGATGCCCTGAGCTTCCAGCAGCTCGGCAACCTTCAGCCCGGTCGTGGCAAACGGGCCGACGGCAACGATGAGAACGTCGCTGCGCGACCCTTCCGCGAGCACGTCGACGCCGTCATCGAGTCGCCGAAGCGCGTCGATATCTTCTCCGACGCTGCCCTTAGGAAAGCGCAGAACCGTCGGAGCATCTTCGACGAGCACTGCCTCACCGAGTTCCTCACGCAAGCGTGCGGCATCACGGGGTGCCGCTATTCGGATGTTCGGCACGACCTGAAGGATCGCAAGATCCCACATTCCGTGGTGGCTCGGACCATCGGGGCCGGTCACACCTGCCCGATCGAGAACGAAGGTGACGCCTGCCTTGTGCAGCGCCACATCCATCAACACTTGGTCGAACGCGCGGTTCACGAACGTCGCATACATCGCTACGACCGGATGCAGGCCACCGTATGCGAGTCCGGCAGCGCTTGCTACAGCATGCTGTTCGGCGATGCCGACGTCGTGTACACGATCCGGGAACCGTTCCGCGAGCTTGTGCAGGCCGGTCGGGCGGAGCATCGCCGCGGTGATCGCGACGATCCGTTCGTTTTTCTCCGCGAGTTGCACGATCTCGTCGCCGAAGACATTCGTCCAGGCAGGAGCGCCTGCCACACCGATGGGCTCGCCTGTCTCTGGGTCGATTTGCCCGACAGAATGGAACTGGTCGGCCGTGTCGTTGATCGCAGGCTCATACCCGCGACCCTTCTGCGTAATGGCGTGCACAATAACAGGCGAACCGTAGCCTTTCGCCTGCCGCAGTGCTTCTTCCATCGCCTCGACGTCGTGGCCGTGCACCGGTCCGATGTACTTGATGTCCAGGTTCGAATACAGCTGCTCGTTGTTACTGAACCGGCTGAGGAACCCGTGCGTGCCGCCACGGATTCCGCGGTAAATGGCGCGCCCAGGCCCCCCGAGCCCGTCGAACGCTCGCTTGCTCGTCAGATACAGATTGCGGTAACTCCGACGCGTGCGCACCGAGTTCAGGAACCTCGCCATGCCACCGATCGTCGGCGCGTACGAACGGCCGTTGTCGTTGACCACGATGATCAGGTTGCGGTCGTTGTCGTCCGTGATGTTGTTCAGGGCTTCCCACGTCATGCCGCCCGTGAGCGCACCGTCGCCGACGACGGCAACAACAAACCTGTCGCTTTGTCCTGTCACCGCGAACGCGCGAGAAATTCCGTCCGCCCATGACAGCGAACTCGATGCGTGCGAATTTTCGACGATATCGTGCGAGGATTCCGAGCGTTGCGGGTAACCGGCGATGCCGCCCTTCTGCCGCAGCCCGGTGAAGTCGTGCCTTCCGGTCAGCAGTTTGTGCACGTACGCCTGATGACCCACATCAAACACGATCGCGTCAGACGGAGACTCGAAGACCCGGTGAATGGCGATCGTGGTCTCGACCATGCCGAGATTCGGGCCGAGATGACCACCGGTCTGCGCGACGTTGGTGATCAAGAAGGCCCGGATCTCGGCAGCGAGCTGTTCGAGCTGCTGTGTCGTGAGGGCATCCAGGTCGCGGGGACCCGAGATCGTCTCGAGGATGCTCATGACATCGAGTCTAAGCTGCGAGGTCCTTTCACGAGTCGGCTATGCGACAAGCGAACGCAAGACGTACTGCAGGATGCCGCCGTTGCGGTAGTAATCCGCCTCTCCTGGCGTGTCGATGCGAACCACCGCGTCGAACTCGATCGGCTGCTTGCCCGCCGACGAATGCTCTGTCGGTTCGGCAACGACGTGAACGGTCTTCGGAGTCGAGCCATCGTTCAGCGCATCGATGCCCGTGATCGACACCGCTTCCGTTCCATCGAGGCCGAGGCTGTTCGCACTCTGACCCTCGGGGAACTGCAGTGGGATGACGCCCATACCGATCAGGTTCGAGCGGTGGATGCGTTCGAAGCTCTCGGCGATCACAGCCCGAACTCCAAGCAGCGTCGTGCCCTTTGCCGCCCAGTCACGCGACGAGCCCGAGCCATACTCCTTGCCTGCGAAGATGACAAGCGGAATGCCCGCGGCCTGATACTTCTGGGACGCATCGAAGATGAACGACTGAGGAGCATCAGGCTCGGTGAAGTCCCTGGTGTAACCACCCTCGACTCCAGCACCATTGTTCTCGTCGGCGAGCAGCTGATTGCGCAGCCGGATGTTCGCGAACGTTCCGCGAATCATCACCTCGTGGTTGCCCCGCCTGGATCCATACGAGTTGAAGTCCTTGCGCTCTACCCCGTGCTCGGTCAGGTAACGACCGGCTGGGCTGTCCGCCTTGATCGACCCCGCCGGGCTGATGTGGTCGGTCGTGACAGAATCGCCGAGCTTTGCCAGAACGCGGGCTCCCGCGATGTTCGCCACCGGGGTCGTCTCCAGTGTCATTCCGTCAAAGTACGGTGGCTTGCGCACATACGTCGACTTCTCGTCCCACTCGAAGGTCGCGCCTGTCGGCGTCGGAAGCGACTGCCAGCGCTCGTCTCCGTCGAAGACTCCCGCGTATTCCTGGGTGAACATGCCGGTGTCGATCGACGAATCGATCGTCGACTGCACCTCGGCAGCATCCGGCCAGATGTCCTTCAGGAACACGTCGTTGCCGGCTTCATCTGTGCCGAGCGCATCGACATCGAAATCGAAGTTCATCGAACCAGCGAGTGCGTATGCGATCACAAGCGGCGGGCTCGCCAGGTAGTTCATCTTCACATCGGGGTTGATCCGGCCCTCGAAGTTGCGGTTACCGGAGAGCACAGCCGTCACCGCAAGATCGTTGTCCTGAACGGCTGTCGAGATCTCGTCGATCAGCGGGCCGGAGTTTCCGATGCACGTGGTGCAGCCGTATCCGACCAGGTAGAACCCGAGATCCTCCAGGTAACCGGTGAGGCCAGCCTTCTCGTAATAGTCGGTGACGACTTTCGAGCCGGGAGCCAGGGTCGTCTTGACCCATGGCTTGGCCTTCAGACCCTTCTTGGCAGCATTGCGTGCCAGCAACCCTGCCGCGAGCATGACGGACGGGTTGGAAGTGTTCGTGCACGAGGTGATTGCGGCGATCGCGACGGCGCCATGATCGAGCGTGAACTGCTCGCCGTCTTCGAGCTGAACCGGTGTCGGCTTGGACGCCGTCGCCGGTGCGTGACTCCTGTGGTGGTGCTCGTGCGTGCTGTGCGCGTCTTCTGGGGACAGCTCACCCGGATCGGATGCCGGGAAGGATTCCGAGATCGTCAGATCCACCAGGTCGTGATCGATCTGTGTGTAGTCGTTCAGGTCGGTGTTGAATTGCTCCTTCGAAACACTCAACTCGATGCGATCCTGCGGGCGGCGTGGACCGGCGATCGATGGAACGACCGTTGCGAGATCCAGCTCGAGGTATTCGCTGAACACGGGCTCGGCCGACGGGTCATGCCACAGCTTCTGCTCCTTTGAGTACGCCTCGACGAGCGCGACCTGGTCGTCGCTTCGACCGGTCAGTCGCAGATAGTCGAGCGTGACGTCGTCGACCGGGAAGATCGCCGCCGTCGAACCGAACTCTGGGCTCATGTTGCCGATCGTCGCGCGATTGGCAAGTGGCACCTGCGCGACACCGTCTCCGTAGAATTCCACGAATTTGCCGACGACACCGTGCTTGCGCAACATCTGCGTGATGGTGAGCACGACATCCGTTGCCGTGACGCCGGCAGGAATGGCACCCGAAAGCTTGAAGCCGACCACCTTCGGGATCAGCATCGAGACCGGCTGTCCGAGCATGGCGGCTTCCGCTTCGATTCCGCCCACTCCCCAGCCGAGTACGCCGAGGCCGTTGACCATGGTCGTGTGCGAATCAGTTCCGACGAGCGTGTCAGGGTACGCCTGCACGGCTCCGCCCACTTCGCGCGTGTACGTCACGCGCGCCAGGTACTCGATGTTGACCTGGTGAACGATTCCGGTTCCAGGCGGAACCACCTTGAAGTCGTCGAAGGCTGTCTGTCCCCAACGCAGGAACTGGTACCGCTCGCCGTTTCGCTCATATTCGATCTCAACGTTGCGTTCGAACGCGTTCTCGGTGCCGAACAGATCGGCGATCACCGAGTGGTCGATGACGAGTTCGGCCGGTGCGAGCGGGTTGATCTTCGTCGGGTCGCCGCCCAGTTCGCCGACAGCCTCGCGCATCGTGGCGAGGTCGACGATGCACGGCACGCCGGTGAAGTCCTGCATGACGACGCGCGCTGGCGTGAACTGGATCTCGGTGTCAGGTTCCGCGGTCGGGCTCCAGTTGGCGATCGCTTCGATCTGAGCGCGCGTGACGTTCTTGCCGTCTTCGGTCCTGAGGAGATTCTCCAGGAGCACCTTCAAGCTGTACGGAAGCTTCTCGTAGCCAGGCACCCGATCAATCCGGAAGATCTCGTAGTCGGTGCCGCCGACCGCCAGGCTGTCTTGTGCTCCAAAACTGTTTACCGCAGACACGCTGCCCTCTCCTTCATCGGCGTGGGTTTTCGAACCCCAGACTCCGCCATCAATCTTCCTGTGACGATCGGCACGTTTTCTACCAAGGGTTACCTAACCCGAGGAGGCGCCGTTGTGATCATCACCGGCAAAACTATCTTGATGTCGAGATAATTCTATCAGGCCGCGCGCCTGAATCCGTGCGCCGGGTTCTATTCGCGATCGAAGACAATTCCACGCCGTTTCGCGAACCGGTAGAACACCTCGATGCCGATCGCTCCGAGCACGCCGACGGCGACTCCGTACGCCAGCGTGAGATTCAGTTGCTCATCCATCATGAAAAACGTTCGTGTGAAACCGAACAGCGAGACGAGCACGAATGCAGCGGTGACCGAGGCCAGTAATGCGAATCGTGGCCAACTCAGCGGCCTTGCGAGAACGCTCAGGATCCACAGCGATACGCAGAACAACGTGACCGTCGCCACACTGCGTGCCTCTCGCTGCTCAACGCCTGCCAAGTGCATGGGAATGTATGACAGCAGGCACGCGGCTGCGGCGATCAGGCCGGTTGGAATCGAGTAGCGCAGAATTCGCTTCAGTACCCCAGGGGTGTACAGGCGGCTGTTGGGCGCGAGGGCGAGAAAAAACGAGGGGATGCCGATGGCAAGCGTCGAGACGAGCGTCAATTGCCGAGGCAGAAAGGGGAACGGTACGAGCGTTGCCGCACTGACGAGCGCTAACACGATGCCGTACACGGTCTTCGCCAGAAAGATGTTGGCGACGCGTTCGACGTTCGCGATGACTCGTCGCCCCAGGGCGAGCACACGCGGAAGCCGGTTGAACCCGTTGTCGAGCAGCACGATGCGGGACACCGCCTTCGTTGCAGCCGTCGCCGTGCCCATCGCGATGCCGAGGTCGGCATCCTTGATGGCCATCGCGTCGTTCACGCCGTCACCGGTCATCGCAACGGTCTTGCCCGCCGCCTGCAGCAACCGGATTGCCGAGCGCTTCTGATCGGGACTGACCCTGCCGAAGATGCTCGATTGTTGCAGCGCTGCTGCCAATGCGTCATCGTCGGCCAGTGCAGACGCATCAACGGCGTGACCGCCGAGTCCGAGTGGGCCAGCCAAGGCCGAAACCGTGATCGGGTTGTCACCGGACATCACGACGATGCGCACTGCCTGGGACTCGAAGAACCGCAACGCCTCCGGCGCTTCTGGGCGGATCCTCTCGGTGAACGTGACCAGCGCAGCAGGCACGAGATCGGTTGCCGATGGAGCTTCGGATGCGTCGGCCGGCAACCCGCTTCGTGCGCGCGCCAGGGCGAGAGTGCGTTTGCCTGTGGCCGCGAGCCTGTTCGCCTCGACGAGCTCGTGCGAGCCTGCCTGCAACAGCCTTTCAGGAGCACCGAGCAGCCAGGCCTGCTGCTTCCCATGTTGCGTGAACCGAACTCCGCTGTACTTCGTGGCGGAACTGAATGGCAGCCGAGCGGTCACCAGCAGGTCGTTCGCACTGAAATGGTGTGCAAGCATCCGCGCCGTCGTGTTCCCTGTGTCGTCAGATCCGAATGCAGCGAGCGCGATGGCAGCCTCGGGTTCGGTGACCGTTGGGAACGTGACGATCCGATCGAATGCGAGTTCGCCGGTCGTCAGCGTGCCCGTCTTGTCCAGGCACAGCACGTCGACACGCGCGAGCACTTCGACGGCGGCGAGCTCCTGCACAAGCACCTTGCGTGCGGCGAGTTGTATCGCTGCGACGCCGAACGCGAGGCTGATCAGCAGAACGAGGCCTTCCGGGATCATGCCGACCACGCTCGCGACGGCATCGAGCACGGCACGACGCCAGAGATCGTCTCGGACGAGCTCATCCCAACCGCCGTATGCGAAGATACGGCCGACAAGCGTGATGACGATCACCGGTCCGAGAATCCAGGAAATGTAGACGAGGATGCGATTGGTGGCGTCGCGCAGCTCGGAGTGCACGAGGGAGTGTCTGCGGATCTGCGACGTCAACTTGTTTGCGTACGAATCCGCGCCGACGGCCGTGACGCGCGCGTAGCCCGCACCTCCCACCACATGCGAGCCGGAAAGCAGCTGGTCTCCTGCATCTTTGAACACGGGATCGGATTCCCCGGTGAGCATCGATTCATCCAGGCTCAAACCGGTGCTCTCGGTGACGCAGGCATCCGCTGGCACCTGATCGCCTGGGCGCAGCACAAGCAAATCGTCGATCACGACGCGTTCGATCGGTATCGAGCACACCTCGCCGTCACGGCGAACAGCACTCGATGGCGCAGCAAGCAAAGCGAGCCGATCGAGCACGATCTTGGCTCGCAGCTCCTGAACGATACCGATCAGGGCGTTCACGACGACCACGCCGTAGAAGAAGCCGTCACGAATATCGCCGACGAGCAGAACCGCGACGAAGCAGACCGTCAGAATGCCGTTGAAGAACGTGAACACGTTCTCGCGCAGAATGTCCGCCACCGATCGTGACGTGGACTGCCTGATGTCGTTGGTTTGTCCTGCGCGCTCGCGGTCGGAGACCTCGGTACTCGTCAGCCCAGTACTCGTCAGGCCATCGCTTGCGTGGCTATCCGCATCCGACTGTTGCATCGACGGGCTTCCGCGCTCGCCAGCTCACTGCTGGCGCTTGGTGGCGAACACGCTGCGCACCATGAGCCACGACAAAAGCACGAGCGAAGCATAGAGCGGCACTCCCATGAGCAGACGCGTCGCTGCCAGCCATTCCACGTTACCTGCGAAATAGAACGGCAACTGAACGATCAAGCGCGCAACGAACAGCCCGACCCAGCACAGCGTCAGAAGCTGCATCGGCCGCAGCTTTCTCTTCTCGGAGCGCCACGCCACCCCGTCTCCGACCAGATACCCGGCGATCAGACCGAGCAGCGGCCAGCGCACCAGCATCGAAATCAAAAGCGCGAGCGCATAGGCCGCGTCGATGAAGAAGCCAGGGACGAAGTTGTTCTCGGGCTTATCGGTAAGGATGGCAAGGATCGCAGAGCCTGCGACACCGATCAGCCCGGCAACCGACTGAGTGACGGAGGTTCGGCCGATCAACCGTGCGATCGTGAAGATCACAGCTACGCCGACCGACGCCCCGAGAGACAGCGGCACATTTTTAGTGAACGTGTATAGGACGAGAAAGACCAACCCAGGCAGGATGGTCTCGGCCAGTCCGCGAATACCACCCATCGCAGCAAGAAGGGCCGCTCCGCTCGGTGGCGAGCCGTCTGCCATCCGGCCGAGTCCGCTACGTTTTGCCGCAGCGGCCAGCCCCTGCCCGAGACTCGAGACGTTCGGTGACGGGGCGTCGGCCGACTCGCTCGGCGGCGTCGATCGGTCTTGCGCCGGTTCCTTCTCATTCATCGCGGTGGATCAGACGCTCGTCGTGTCGCCGGTCGCCGGCATCCGAAGTGGAATCAGGTCACGCGGTGGCATCGGTGCACTTCCACGCACGACAACGATGCTTCTGAACAGGTCCTCGACCAACGCGGCCGCTTCAGGTTTCACCGCAGCATCTCCGGCAATCACACCGCGCAGAAACCACCTCGGCCCATCGACTCCGACGAATCGTGCGATTCTCGTCTCTCCTGCCGTTCCTCCGGATGCCACCGGTATCTCGGCAAGGACTTCCGGGCCGAACACGCCATCACGCAGTGTGGTCCGACCACCCTGCCGGTTGATCTGATCGGTGATCTGTTCCCTGATCTCGTGCCACAGACCACTGGAGCGAGGCGCGGCGAACGGCTGCACCTGCAGCGTCGAATCCGCGTAGTCCAGACCGACTGCCACCACGCGCTGAGTCTCTTCTTCGACCTCCAGTCGCAAGTGCAGGCCCTCACGTGGCAGAACCTTCACGCCACCGAGGTCGATGTACGGGCGAACCGGGTTGGCCTCTGAGTCATCAAGCGGCCCATCGATCTCGCGGCCCTCTGGTGCTGACTTCTCCCAATCCCCCGTTCCAGGAGCCTGTTGCTCGCTTGGCGATTGGTCGTCATCGTGCTGGTCTTTGTCAATATCGCTCATGCGCGTTCTCCTGACTGCAAGAGGGTATATCCGGTCGAACCGAATCCGCCCGTTCCTCGCTCGCTGTCCGGCAACTCGTCGACCGGGATGAATGTGGCCCGTGTGACAGGCATCACGATCAGCTGCGCGATTCTGTCGCCGGCTGCAATATCGTACGGCACGTGGCTGTCTGTGTTCAGAAGGGTCACGCGAATTTCACCTCGATATCCGGCGTCGACCGTGCCAGGTGAGTTGACGATCGTGATCCCGTGCTTTGCTGCTAGCCCGCTGCGCGGTACAACAAACGCCGCATAACCGTCTGGCAGCGCAATCGAAACGCCGGTGCCGACCGTTTTACGTTGGCCAGGTGCGAGCACGACGGCCTCCGCAGAGCAGAGGTCGGCTCCCGCGTCTCCAGGATGTGCGTACAGCGGAGGAACGTCGGCAACGATCGGAACGTCAACGGAATCGGTCACGTGTCGAGGGTAGTGCAGATATCTGATCGAATAGGGGCATGGTTCTGTATCGAGAGCGCCTGTGGGCGACCCCGTGGCTGTACGTGGCGACAGCCTTGATCATCCCGGCCTGTCTGCTCGTGTTCGCACCGATCAATCCGATCGTCGGCGTAGCCTCAGCCGTCATCCTCTACGGGGCATGCGTCTGGCTGCTTGTGGCGACGGCGCCGACGATTGAAGTCACCGAAACAACGCTCTGCGCAGGGCGCGCTCAGATTCAGAGATCGTTCCTGGGAATCGCCAGGGCGTATCGCGACGAGGAGGCAACCCTCGCCCGTGGCCAGAAGCTCGACGCGCGAGCGTGGCTCTTGATCCGCGGCTGGGTGAAGCCGGTCGTCAGCGTGGAAGTGCGTGATGAGAACGATCCAGCACCGTACTGGCTGCTCTCAAGCAGGCATCCAGACGAACTCGCCAAGATCCTGAATAGTCGCGGGTAGAGCGACGCCCACGGTTCGGCCCGGTAGCCAGGCCGAACCGTGTTCAAGCAGCACGGATCAGGCGGCGCACTCCGCGCAAATCGGCCCCAGCTTTGACTGGTGGTCCATCTGCGAGCGGTGCTTCACCAGGAAACAACTCACGCAGGTGAATTCGTCGGCCTGCGGCGGCAGAACCACCACGTCGAGATCCAGGTCGGAGAGATCGGCGCCCGGCAACTCGAATCCGCCCGGGTTGTCGGCATCGTCAACATCCACGACCCCGGACATCTTGTCCGGAACACGCTCTTTGAGCGCCTCGATCGACTCGGAGTCATCCTCGGTCTTTCGCGGTGCATCGTAATCGGTTGCCATGCCCATCCACTTCTCAAGTCATCGCCGAACAAACGAAATCGGCGGCCATAGTTTGCATCAATCCCGGGTGAATAGCAAACCACCCGGCGTCTGCGCTTCATTCGGTCCATGTCAACTTGCGGCGCGCCCAAGATATTCCCCGGAGTTCGACGGTTCGCATGGCATTCTGAATGCGGAACCGCGACAGCTGGAGAGGCGTTTCACCATGCAGGATTTGAAGGTCATCGGAGTCGAGAACGGTGCTCTCCTCGCCGCAAGTGATGACGGTGAACGTTACCGCATCGCAATCGACGAGGTTTTGCAGTCCCGACTGCGCCAAAACAAGCCAGAACCGCAAACCGGGCCGAAGATTTCACCTCGAGAAGTGCAAGCGCACATCCGAGCGGGCATGACCGCCGAGGAGGTCTCAAGCGTCACTGGCGCACCGCTGGAATATGTGCAGCGCTTCGAGGGTCCGATCATGGCCGAGCGCGAGCACATCGTCTCGTCCGCTCTGGGCGTACCTGTTCACACACCTGGCGACGTGGATGTTCTCGGCGAGCCTGCAACATTCGGCACGGTGATTCGCGAACGACTTGCGTCCCTGACCGCGTCGGGCGAACGATGGGCGGCGTGGAAGGACCAAGATGGCGGCTGGATCGTCAAGTTGTCGTTCACGGCCGACGAGATCGATCATGACGCGCGTTGGGGCTATGACCCGCGCAAGCACGCCCTGGCACCACTGAACTCTGAAGCGACGACGTTGTCCCAGCACGGCGAGATGCAAGGTGGGCTGATTCCCAGACTTCGTGCGGTCGCCACACCGACAACCCCCGACGAGTCGCGGTTCGACAGCGGTGCGTTCACATTCACAGAAGAGAACTCGGACACCGGCCCGCACCTGGAGCCCGTTCCGTATGGACGCACGACATCCGCATCGAACAATTCGATCACGGTGACGGCGATCAAGCGCGCGCAGGAGGATTCGGGGACCGATCAGCACCAGACGGCCGATCTGCTGGAAGCGCTCCGTCGGCGGCGCGGCGAGCGGGAAGCTGCGGCATACGAGGATCAAGCGCCGGCCGCCATCGACGTGCCACTCGAGGATTTCGACACACTCGAGCATGCGCAGCAGCCTCACCAGGCTCAGCAACCTCCGCAGGCCGCGACCGGCTCGGCGCCTCGTCAACAGGCCAGCAAAAAGGGACGGACCTCGATGCCGAGCTGGGACGAGATCGTCTTCGGCGCGCGCGGGGACGACGACCTGGCATAGACCAAGGGCCGCCCGCGCCCTCGATTACTCGAAGTCGCCTAGCCCGATCAGCGGTACAGCTTGTTCGTCACGGGTAAGAGACCCATGTTGACCGACCATGGTGCGACCGGTGTCGTTCTTCGCCCTGGAGTCGTAATATGCGATGCGCGCCCTGGCAGCGACGAGAATGTCGCCGATCCGCGGACGAACGGCATCGTCGACGTGTGGACCGAACCAGCCAGCGTCGATCGCCTCCTGCCTGGTGGCGATCCAGGCACGTGCTCCCTCGGCCGCACGCCACCTCTCGATCAGCCGTTCGGCATCGGTGGCGGCCAGGTCGGGCTCGAGATGAAGCTGAATGCAGCGCGGATCTCCTGCCACATGCCTGACTCCATCGATCAAGCCGGGTGTCTGATCGAACAGCACGTGTGCTGCGGCCGGAACGTCCAGCGAACCGTGGTCGGCAGTGACAAGCGCGCCTTCGCCGCGCCGCATCGTTCTTGCAAGCCATGAGACGTGTGCATCGACGTCTTCGAGCGCCTGCAACCAGCTGTCGGACTCCCAGCCGTGCGCGTGGGATGCAACGTCGAGTTCCGGCACGTACAGGTACGTGACACTCTTGCCTGGCCGGTCGAGAATCTGGCGGGCGGCGTGGAAGCGCTGCTCGATGGAACGGGCAGGCAGGTACCCGGCGCCGCGAAGCACTGCCTGACTGAACGGGCTGTCCCTGTAGCGGTTCGGACCGATCGCCCACGCGTCGACACCGTCGGCGCGCGCCACCTCGAACAGCGTCTGGCTGCGTTGCCACTGCGCAGGATCCGGTCCGTCCGCCCAGCCGCTGAGTTGATTGAACACTCGATCGTGCTCTGGATCCAACACCCGATACCCGACCATCCCGTGCTGGCCGGGCCAGGTCCCCGTGCACAGCGACGCGAGAGCCGCCGCCGTGGTCGTGGGGAACCCGCTCACGATCGTTGTCGCCTTGGTCAGCCGCAGTGACAGGAATCTGGCGTGTCCTGCCCGAGCGCGAAGCGCCTGTGCGCCGAGTCCGTCGACGAGTATGACAATCGCACG
The DNA here is from genome assembly GCA_035565115.1 of Microbacteriaceae bacterium. Classification (GTDB taxonomy): domain Bacteria; phylum Actinomycetota; class Actinomycetes; order Actinomycetales; family Microbacteriaceae; genus Rathayibacter_A. Next base: position 36,097 of record DATMTC010000270.1, read on the forward strand.
GTCCACCGGACGGAGCCCGAGCGGGTTGGCGTTTCCTGCCACAGCAGACAGGCAACTTTCCAGAACGTCGGCAAGGCTGCGTCCGGATGCGAAACCGGCCGGTAACATGGTGCCCATCTGGCTCAGTCTGGCATAGGCACATGTGTCGATGCACTGCAGAGTCAGTGTCCACTTCCGCAGGCGCACCGCCGCGATGAGATTGCACGAATGAGCCCGACAGACGATCAGACCACCGCAGCAGGCAACACCGAACGCATCGAGAACGTCGACGTCACGACAGAGATGCAAGGTTCATACCTGGAGTACGCCTATTCGGTGATCTACTCGCGCGCCCTGCCTGATGCGCGTGACGGCCTGAAGCCGGTGCAACGTCGCATCCTTTACCAGATGACGGAGATGGGCCTGCGGCCGGATCGCGGCCACGTGAAATCGGCGCGCGTCACCGGCGAGGTCATGGGCAAGTTGCATCCGCACGGTGACAGCGCGATCTACGACGCACTCGTTCGCATGGCCCAAGACTTCACCCTGCGTGTGCCATTGATCGACGGGCACGGCAACTTCGGTTCGCTCGATGACGGCCCGGCCGCACCGCGGTACACGGAAGCACGTCTGGCCGCTGCCGCCCTGGCGATGACAGACGGCCTGGATGAAGACGTTGTCGATTTCGTGCCCAACTACGACAATCAGCTGACCCAACCAGAGGTGCTTCCTGCTGCGTTCCCGAACCTGTTGGTGAATGGCGCGAGCGGAATCGCCGTCGGCATGGCGACGAACATGGCGCCGCACAACCTGATCGAGGTCGTCGGTGCTGCCAAACATCTGCTTGCGAACCCCGATGCCGACCTCGATGCGCTCATGGAGTTCGTGCCAGGACCTGACCTGCCGACCGGCGGCACAATCGTCGGCCTCGCCGGCATCAAGGATGCGTACGCGACAGGACGTGGCAGCTTCAAGACGCGAGCGAAGGTGGCCGTAGAGTCCATCACGGCGCGTAAAACCGGCCTGGTCGTCACCGAACTGCCATACCTGGTCGGTCCCGAGAAGGTGATCGAGAAGATCAAAGACGGGGTCAATGGCAAGAAGCTCAGCGGTATTTCAGATGTCACGGATCTCAGCGACCGCACAAAAGGACTGCGCCTTGTCATCGGCATCAAAACCGGGTTCAGCCCGGAGGCCGTGCTCGAGCAGCTCTACAAGCACACACCGCTCGAAGACGGGTTCTCGATCAACAACGTGACGCTCGTAGACGGCGGTCCGCAAACGCTTGGCTTGCGCGAACTGCTTCGGGTGTACGTCGATCACCGGGTGACAGTCGTCACCCGGCGGTCCCGTTACCGCCTGGACCGCAAACGTGAGCGGCTGCACCTGGTCGACGGATTGCTCATCGCCATCCTCGATATCGACGAGGTCATTCAGGTGATCCGCACGAGCGACGACACCGATCAGGCACGCAAGAGGCTGATCGACGTATTCGATCTCAGCCAGGTGCAGGCCGAATACATCCTCGAGCTACGCCTACGGCGCCTGACCAGGTTCTCGAAGATTGAGCTTGAGAGTGAGCGCGACCAATTGCGCGCCGAAATTGCCGAGCTGGAAGAGCTGCTCGCCAGTGACGAAATGATCAAGGCGCTCGTCGCAGACGAACTCGATGCTGTTGCAGAGAAATTCGGTACTCCGCGGCGCACGCTGCTGACCGAGGCCAGGCCGTCGATCGCAACGGTCGGGTCACGAAAGGCCGCTGCAGTGCTTGAAGTGGCGGATGCTCCGTGCACGGTCCTGCTCGGCGCGACAGGACGGATCGTGCGCGTCGACCAGCAAAGCGACGAAGACGGTGGCCTCATCCCGTTGACGACACCTGCGCGCCGCAGCAAGCACGACGCGTTGCGTTCTCAGCTGGCGACAACGAGTAGAACCGAAATCGGGGCGGTGACCAACCGGGGACGATTGATCCGCTTCTCCCCCGTCGACCTGCCCTCGGTTCCGGCGAATTCCATTCAGCTTGGTGCCGGGGTGCGTGTCGGCGAGTATCTCGCTCTGCCCGACCGCAAAGAGCAGGTGCTCGCGCTCGTCTCGCTCACATCGGATCGCTCGATCGCGCTTGGCACAAGACAGGGTGTCGTCAAGCGTGTCACCGCAGGCGACTGGGCGAACAAACCGGACTTCGAGATCATCTCACTCAAGGACGGCGACGAAGTCGTCGGAGCCGTACAAGGCGCTGAGAGCGACGAGTTGGTGTTCGTGGCATCGGATGCCCAGCTGTTGCGCTTCGGAGCGTCTGCGGTGCGTCCACAGGGCCGTGGGGCAGGCGGCATGGCCGGCATGAAACTCGGGCAGGATGCTCAGGTGATTTTCTTCGGCTCCGTTCCAGCCGAACAGGCAGAGGGCGCAGTCGTCGCGACTGTCGCCACAAGTGCTGCGACACTGGCCGGAGCGGACCCAGGCAGCGGCAAGGTCAGCGCGTTCGCCGAATTCCCTGCGAAGGGTCGAGCCACAGGTGGCGTGCGCGCCCAACGATTCCTGAAGGGTGAGGATCAGCTGTCCGTTGCATGGGTCGGGCCATCACCGGCGCATGCGATCGGCTCTGACGGGTCGGTCAGAAAGCTCCCGGATGCCGGAGCCAAGCGCGACGCGTCCGGTGCCCAGCTCGACGCTGTGATCGGCGCGATCGGCGCAGCGATCGGCTAGACGTCGATGCGCTCCCGGGAGAGCGTGTCTGAGCTTTCGATGATGAACTGCTTGCGCGGTGCGACATCGTTGCCCATGAGCATTTCAAAGACGGCAGCGGCCTGCTCGGCATCCGGTACCTGAACGCGCCGCAGCATCCGGTGCGCTCGATCCATCGTCGTTGTCGCAAGCTGATCGGCATCCATCTCGCCGAGTCCCTTGTACCGTTGGATCGGCTCCTGATATCGCTTGCCGGAGCGCTTCAGCCCGGCAAGCACAGCGTGCAGCTCCTTCTCCGAGTACGTGTATACGGTCTCGTTCGGCTTCGAGCCTGCGTTGATCACAACGACCCTGTGCAGCGGCGGCACGGCCGCGAACACCCTGCCTTCCTCGATCATCGGCCGCATGTAACGGAAGAACAGTGTCAGCAGCAGCGTGCGAATGTGTGCGCCGTCGACATCCGCGTCGCTCATGATGATGACCTTGCCGTAGCGCGCTTGCGAGATGTCGAAGCTTCGGCCGGAACCCGCGCCGATCACCTGGATGATCGAGGCACATTCGAGGTTGGAAAGCATGTCTGAGATCGATGCCTTCTGCACGTTCAAGATCTTGCCGCGAATCGGCAGAAGCGCCTGGTACTCACTGTCCCGAGCGCGCCGCGCGGTGCCGAGCGCAGAATCGCCCTCGACGATGAACAGCTCGCTGTGGCCCACGTCGTTCGACCGGCAGTCGACGAGCTTGGACGGCAACGACGAGGTCTCGAGCGCGTTCTTGCGACGCTGCGTCTCTTTGTGAGCTCGCGCCGAGATACGCGACTTCATCTCGGCTACCACCTTGTCGAGCAGCAGCGCTGACTGCGTCTTATCGTCGCGCTTCGTCGACGAGAAACGTTCGCCGAGTGCGCGCAGAACCACCTGATTCACGATGTTTCGCACAGCCGGCGTGCCAAGCACCTCCTTGGTCTGGCCTTCGAACTGAGGCTCAGGCAGGCGTACGGTCAGCACAGCGGTCAACCCGGCAAGGATGTCATCCTTCTCGAGCTTGTCGTTTCCGACTTTCAACCTTCGGGCGTTCGCCTCGACCTGTGCTCGGAAGAACTTCATGATGCCCTGATCGAATCCGGTCTGGTGACTTCCACCTTTTGGTGTTGCGATGATGTTCACGAAACTGCGCATCACCGTCTCGTAGCCTGTCCCCCACCGCAGGGCGATGTCGACCTGGCACTCGCGTTCGAGCTCGGTCGGAACCATCGCGCCTGTTGCACTCAAGACGGGCACCGTTTCTGTGAAGCTTCCGGATCCGGTGAGACGCCAGGTATCAGTCACCGGAGCATCAGGTGCCAGATAGTCGACGAACTCCGAGATGCCGCCCTGGAATGCGAATGCGGAGTGAATGGGCTCTGCGCCGCGATTGTCTGTGATGGACAGTGAAATTCCTGGTACTAGGAACGCCGTCTGCCTGGCGCGACCGATCAGATCGTCCGTCTGAAAATCGGCATTCGTTCCGAAGATCTGCCGGTCGGCCCAGTAACGGATGCGCGTGCCGGTCACGCCTCGTTTCACCTTGCCGACCACGCGCAATTGGCTGTTCTTCACGAACGGGGTGAACGGGGCGTCAGGGCTCGCCGGCCCGGAGTCGGCGAACGTGCCTGGCTCGCCGCGCCGAAACGACATCGCCCAGGTCTTGCCGTCGCGATCCACCTCGACATCAAGCCGTTCAGACAGCGCGTTCACGACCGATGCGCCGACACCGTGCAGACCGCCAGACGCGGCATACGATCCTGACCCGAACTTTCCGCCAGCGTGCAGCTTCGTGAACACCACCTCGATGCCACTCAGGCCCGTCTTCGGTTCGATGTCGACCGGGATGCCTCGGCCAGAGTCCTGCACCTCAACGCTGTCGTCTGGATGCAGCACAACGCTGATCTCGGACCCATTGCCTGCCAACGCCTCGTCGACGGAGTTATCGATGATCTCCCACAGGCAGTGCATCAACCCTCGTGAGTCTGTCGAACCGATGTACATGCCTGGACGCTTCCGCACGGCCTCAAGTCCTTCGAGGACCGACAGGTGCCGAGCTGAGTAGTCCGAACTTGCCACGTGTTCTCCTTGTCGTGATGTCCGTCTGCCAGCCTATCCAGGCGACAACGCTCGGTTCGCCACCGACACCCCTTGGCCGTTCATCTGCTACGCGTTGAGCGAAATGCAACCCAACCGGGCCCGTGCCGAGCAAGAACGTGCTTGTATGGATGTACCGAGTTAAATGGTTCGGGTTCAGGAGAGGAGCACATCATGTCGAACATCGCCTCGTCGAATATCGCCGCTGGCAACATGGGCGCTGGGACCGGTGCAGCAGACCTCGCCTCCGGGCCGCAGCTGACCGCGGCCGATCGGTGTGACGCGTGCGGCGCTCAGGCATACGTTCGCGTCGTCGTCAACAACGGTGAGTTGCTGTTCTGCGCTCACCACGCCAAGAAGCACGAAGAGAAGTTGTCAGCCATCGCGCAGAGCTGGCACGACGAGTCTGCTCGTTTGTTCGAGGACCAGCGCGCGTAGTCGCGACGCTGTCGTGTCAGGGCTTCGTCGGCGCGCCTATGTCTCACTCGATGCGATAGCGCTGAACGCCAGCAGGCTGCTCGGCGGCGACGCGTTCGGCTCCGCGCTGGCTGACCTCAGGGCAGATGCGTACGGCCACGGGTTGACCGCAGTGGCATCCACGCTCCTGCGGCACGGCATTGCCGGGTTCGTCGTTTCATCGCAGGCAGACCACGACAGCCTGACTCGGCTGGCCGAAACTGCTGGCGTCGGCGACCGGATCGTCCGAATTGGGCAGCCTACAGCGCGCGACGCTGCACTGACGGTTCTCGGCCCAGCCCTGTACGGATTGACAAGCTCCCCTGAGCTCTCCCCCGCACTGCGATTGGTCGCAGAGGCCGTCGCCGTCAAATCGGTCAGCGCCGGACGTGGCGTCTCGTACGGATACACATACCGCACAGCCTCACGGACCACCCTGGTGCTTGCTTGCCTCGGTTACGCCGATGGGATTCCCCGCGTTGCATCCAATACGGCGCCGGTGCTCGTCGGCGGAACGCGCGCGCGTGTGACCGGCCGTATTGCCATGGACCAATTCGTGGTCGATGTCGGCCAAACGGCGGTTGATGTCGGCGACGAAGTCGTGCTGTTCGGCGACGGGCACGCAGGCGAGCCGACGGCGCTTGACTGGTCGCAGGCAACCGGGTTGCGCTCCGAGGTGATCGTTGCCGGGCTCGGCCCGCGCATCCGGCGAATGTACACGAACGCATGACAGAACAATCCGCACGAGTGACGAACCCGGTGCGAGCTGTCATCGATCTGAACGCGCTGCGGTCGAACGTGCACACGCTGGCCTCGATCGCTGCACCCGCCGAGGTGATGCTCGCCGTGAAGGCCAACGCATACGGCCACGGGCTCGTCGAGGTGGCCCAGGCGGGGTTGGCTGCCGGGGCGACCAGCCTGGCCGTGCTCGAGATCCCAGCAGGGCTCGCGTTACGCGCGGCGGGTGTGACTGCTCCCCTGTTCGCATGGTTGCACGGTGTTGACACCGACTTCCGTGCAGGCATCGAGGCGGATGTCGAACTGGGCATCTCGGCGCCGTGGCAGCTGGATGCGATCGTGGCAGCAGGCGCATCCAAACCGGCGCTCGTGCACCTCAAACTCGACAGCGGCCTCAGTCGCAACGGGGCGACGCCAGACGAGTGGCCAGCGTTGATCAACGCCGCTCTGGCCGCTGAAGCATCCGGCGCTGTTCGCATTCGAGCAGCGTGGTCGCACCTGGCAGACGCATCAGTCGAAGACGACGAAGCCGCTCTTAGCGTATTTCTCGAGGCAGTCGCAACGGCAGAACAGCTCGGAGCTCGCTTCGAGCTCAAGCATCTTGCTGCAAGCTCGGCTGGGATCCGGATGCCGGAGGCTCGCTTCGACTTGGTGCGCTTCGGGATCGCAGCATATGGGATCTCGCCGTTCGATGATCGATCCGGTGCTGACCTCGGGCTGCGACAGGTGATGTCACTGGAAGCCGACGTCACGCAACTCATCGAAGATGGTCGCCGGTTCGCGCGGATTGCAGCAGGCTATGCCGACGGAGTTCACACGGCCGGGATCGGCCGCTCGAGCGTACTGCTTGCCGGAGCACGCTGCCAGATTGTTTCCGTCGCCGTCGACAGCCTGCTTGTCGACATCGGCGATCGACCGGTTCAGCCCGGTGACGTCGCCGTCATCTTCGGGCCAGGCGACAACGGTGAACCGACGGCCGAGGAGTGGGCGCAGTGGGCGGACACCGTCGGCGATGAGGTTGTGACGCATGTCGCGACCAGGGTGCCGCGCAGCTATCTCGGGTAAACGCAGCTCACAGTCGAACTCCGAGGCGGGCTGCTATCGCATCGCGAGCCTTGGCAGCTGACGCATCGACCGCTTGATTCGCAGCCGAGGCCGGCCAGTCGCCGGTGAAGTGCAGCGCGGCGCGCAGCAACTCATCGGCAATCGCCGGATTCATCGGCAGGAACGGCCCGTGCAGATGTGTTCCGATGCTCGCGCCGATCCGGATGCCTTCTGCGCGGCGCTGGCGGTCCGCTCCCGGCGTGTTGCCCAGACCACTGATCACGGTGCCGAGGGGCGCAGCGTCCGGTTCGAGTGTCGTCACGCCAGAGTGGTTCTCGAAACCGGCCAGCGTTACGTTCCCCGCCTTCACAACGATCTCGCCGACGGCGCGCTCGCCCTCGATCACCGTGCTCGATGGAAAAACTCCTGCGCCTTCGATGTCTTCGCCGGCCGGCGTGCGGAATCCGCGGGACAACAGTTGCCATCCGCCTGCGATCGCAAGGAACGGAACACCGTCTTCTGCCGCCGATTTCAGGGCGGGCGCGATGCGCATCAGATCGGCGTGCACAGCGCGCTGGCTCGACAACGGTCCGCTGCCAATGTGCACCAGGTCGAAATTCTCGGGAAGATCGTCACCCTGGTTGTGATCGTGGATGGTTGTCTGGATGCCGCGCCACCTGGCTCGCGTCGCCAACGCCGTGACATTGCCAACGTCACCGTTGATTCCGAGTTCGCGCGGATACAGGTGCACGATCGTCAGCGCTGTCGCGTCGAACGCGGTCATCGTGATCCGCCTTCGAGGTCGAGGAAACCGAGTTGCTTTCTGATCAGCATCATCTGTTCGTAGTTGACGATCATCGTCTTCAGTCCGATGCTCGGTGCAGGCAGCGCAAGGAACGCGGTGAGCGCCTCTTTCAACTCGGGCTTCACCGAACCGACTGGGATCTCGGCGTAGCCGAGCCTGGTGGCCAACTGCCAGGCTTTCGTGCCGCTGATCACGTCGACGTGGCCGATCGAGGAGAAGTCGATGTCGTAGACCCATGACGGATCTGGTGTGCCTTCGTCTACCGACATGAAAACCTGCTCAGGTCGCTGCCCGACATAGTCGAGATTCAGCTGCAGGCTCGGCGGGTTCTTCATCATGATGATCTCGATCTCCTCGCCATTCACTGTGAGGGTCTCTCCCCGTCCGTAAACAGTCCGAAGTGATTCGAGCGCTCGCGCTACCGACGCTCGCGAGAACCGGTCGCCGAGAAGCTCAAGCGCGGTCGCGACAGCACCGGCGGCATCCACGGCGTTGTGCAGACCGCGAGCCGGCAGCGCAACCTCCAGAGGCGAACCGTCGATTTCGAGCGTTGCACGTCGACCGTCGAGGGACTGCACAAGAACGCGGGAGGCCGGCATGGAGTCAGCGGTCACGAGCTGCGAGAACTCCGGGACATTCGCCAACCCGTGCGGGGACGCTGCGATCAGCGCATCCGAAACGCCGAAGGCGGCAACGGTTTTGCCCGCAGCCTTCGATCCGGTGGCGATCCTGCGCAGATTGTCGTCGTTCGCGTTGACCACGAGCAACTTGCTCGCGGTATCGGCGATCTTCCTCAGCATGCCGACAACGCGGTCCGGCTCGAAGAATCGGTTCAACTGGTCGATCTGCACGTTTAGCAGCAGGGCAGCGTTCGGCTTCAGCCGGTCGGCAAGCGCGACACCGTATGCCTCGTCGACCTCGATTACGCCGACGTCTGCGCGGACGTAACCATCGAGCGGCACACTCGCCAGCATTGCGGATGCGATCCCCTGCGGAAGGTTGCCGCCTGACGGGTTGGTGAAGACCTGGAGGCCGTGTTCGCGCAGGATGCCGGTGAGCATGTTCGTCGTCGTCGACTTGCCGTTCGACCCCGAGACGAATACGAGACCGAGGGGTAACCTGCTGACCGCGCGTTCGAGAAATCGCGGAGCGATTGCGAGAACGACGCGGCCGGGCACCGCGGATCCGCCTCCGCGAAGTCGAAGTGCCCAGCGCGCGGCGCGGCCCAGAAGGACCGCGAGGCGATATCGCACCTGCCTACTCGAGGTAGTCGCGCAGCGACTGCGAGCGTGATGGGTGGCGCAGTTTGGCCATCGTCTTCGACTCGATCTGCCTGATCCGTTCACGGGTGACACCGAAGGTGTCGCCGATCTGGTCGAGTGTCTTCGGCATGCCGTCTCCGAGACCGAATCGCATCCTGATCACACCGGCCTCGCGCTCGCTCAGCGAATCGAGCAGGCTCTCCAACTGCTTCTGCAGCATGGTGAAGCCCACCGCGTCGGCCGGCACGACCGCCTCGGTGTCCTCGATGAGATCGCCGAACTCACTGTCGCCATCTTCGCCAAGCGGGGTGTGCAGCGAAATCGGCTCGCGACCGTACTTTTGCACTTCGATGACCTTTTCAGGGGTCATGTCCAGCTCGCGGCTCAATTCTTCAGGTGTTGGCTCGCGGCCGAGATCCTGCAGCATCTGGCGCTGCACACGCGCGAGCTTGTTGATCACCTCGACCATGTGAACCGGGATGCGGATGGTGCGTGCCTGGTCGGCCATTGCGCGCGTGATCGCCTGACGGATCCACCATGTTGCGTACGTGGAGAACTTGAACCCCTTCGTGTAGTCGAACTTCTCGACTGCACGGATCAGGCCCAGGTTTCCCTCCTGGATCAAGTCGAGGAACTGCATGCCGCGACCGGTGTATCGCTTGGCGAGCGACACGACGAGGCGCAGGTTGGCGCCGAGCAAGTGGCTCTTGGCACGCTGACCGTCACGGGCAACCCACTTGAGCTCACGCTCGAGCTCCTTGGTCAGATTCGGCGTGTTCGCCAGCTTGTCTTCGGCGAACAGGCCAGCCTCGATGCGCATGGCCAGCTCGACCTCTTCGGCCGCGTTCAGCAGTGCGACCTTTCCGATCTGCTTCAGGTAGTCCTTGACAGGGTCGGCCGTCGCGCCGGTGATCGTCGCGGAGTACACGGGGATGTCGTCATCCTCATCGACGGCTCGCAGCACGAGTGCCCCTGTTGGCAGCGGCTCGGATTCACTCGACGTGTTGGCAGCACCATCTGACTCGTCGGCTGCGCCATCAGCGTCAGCAAGGTCAGCGTTGATCGGTTCGGCCTCGACGTCGTCGTCGGAAGATTTCTTCGTGCTTGATCGCTTGGCCGCAGCCGCGGGCTTCTTGGCGGCCACGGTCTTGACCGCTGTCGCCTGCGCAGCGGAAGCCTTCGGGGCAGCCGCGCGTGTCTTCTTGTTCGTCTCAAGCGCGCTGTCGTCGTGCACAGCGTCTGCTTCGACTGTTTTCGCTTGTCGGGTTGCCATGGATACACCTTTCAGACCACGGAATTGACTCACGTTCGTGACGGGCAAAACGCGGCTCAGGTTTGTTTTTTGACATTACTAGGACCCATGTCAAGTCCTGATTCCGTTTGTTGCGCTGTCAACAGCGCCCGGCGTCCAGGAGATGAACGGGTCCAAGAGACAATTATTGCACGCTTTCGCCACCAGAACGGCCAATTCGCGTGTTGGCCGCTGCCGATTAGCGTCTGCGTTGCCTTGCCTCGGTTAATGCAACCCACAGAGGGGCCACATCTATTCCCTCATCCTCCGAGAGTTTGCGCCTTGTTCGCCTGCGTGCGCGGATCAAGAAGATCGTCCCGACGCCGACCACCACGTATTGAACGACGAACGCCACGCGGAATGCGTCGAGAGAATACAACGGTGCGCTCGAGCCGGCGGCAATCCCGATGTTGTGTTGCAGGTCAAGCAGAACACCGATGAGGAACATCATTACGAAGCTCGCCAGAAACCCGCCGACATTCACGATTCCGTTGGCGGAACCGAGGCTATGCAGCGGGTTGAACGAACGGGCGAAGTCGAAGCCGATCAATGATCCTGGGCCGCCTGCGCCGACCACGACAAGCAGCGCAACCATGAGCCACAGTGGTGGCACTCCCGGCCACAGCAGCACAACGGTCCATGCGATGCCCAACGTCGTGACGATACCCAGAACCACGTTGCTCCTGCGCAACGGATGCCTGGCAGTGACTATGCCGAGAATCGGTCCGAAGACGATGCCTGCGCCGACGACCACGATCAACAGTCCAGATGCGAGAGTCGGAGAGTATCCGAGACCGAACACCATGAACGGAAATCCCCACATGAGACTGAACACGGTGCCAGAGGACTGGGTGCAGAAGTGCGACCAGAACCCGAGCTGCGTACCAGGGCGCTTCATGCTGACGCCAAGCTGCCGCAGCGAGGCAGGCCACGACGCGGGCCTTGGACCTTCGACGGTCGTAGCTGGGCGGTCCCTCACGATGAGCAAAATGCCGAGCACCGCGACAACGGACAACGCTGCAGCGCTTAAGAATGCAGAGGTCCATCCGGAAAGGTGCAGGATGATCGCGAACGGCACGGCGGAGAGCACCTGGCCGAGTTGCCCGATGTTGCCGACCCACTGCGACAGCTGCGGAACGAGCCGCCCGCGAAACCACGAGTTGTTCAGTCGGATCAGCGAAATGAACACCGCTGCGTCCCCGGCCCCGACTAGCACGCGTCCGACGAGAGCGACCGAAATCGACGGCGCGAACGCGACGGTGACCTGCCCTGCGATCATCAGCACGGTGCCCGCCGCCATCAACCACCGTGAACCGATACGGTCGATCAGCACACCGACAGGCACCTGCATTGCCGCGTACACAAGCAGCTGTACGACAGCGAGCGACGACAGAACGGACGCGCTGCTGTGGAACCGGTCCGTCGCTGCCACCCCTGCGACACCGATCGTGGTGCGCTGCATGACAGCAACGAGGTATGCGAAGACGCCAACCCCGAAGATGACCCAGGAGCGGCGCGAATTCACCGCTTAAATCTACGTGACTGCTGGCTAAGAGTCAGAACCAGGCTCGTCGTCGCCGTGCCTGCGGAATGCGAGGAAGTTCTCTAACTCGGCTGCGATTTCGTCGGCAGACGGAAGCGCGCCGTCGTCGTGCATGAGCGGCGAACGCAACGGGCTTTCCTGCATGTAGTTGTCGTGTCGCTCTTCTAGCGCGCCAACCAACCGCGCCAACTCCGTATTGCCTGCGACCTGCTCGTCGATGTTGGCAACGAAGTCGCGGTCCTGCTGGCGCAGACTGTCAGTCGGAAAGATCAATCCGGTCGAACGGCTGATGCTCTCGAGAGCGGTCACAGCAGCCGCGGGGTACTCGGTGTCTGCCAGATAGTGCGGAATCAGCAGGACGAAACCGACAGTCGGATGATCGGTCTCCTGCAGGCGGTATTCGATGAGATGCATGGCGGTTGCTGGAGCCTGCGTGTGCGGCCGCCATACCGACATCGACTCGATCAGGTCAGAACGCGTTCCGCTGACGGTCACCCCGATTGCTCTGGTGTGCGGCACGGGCATCGGGATGGCGTGTACCCAGGTGGTGCTCGCCACCTGCAATTCGTCGATCAGCCGCAACACGGCGGCCGAGAACTGCTCCCAGCGAAAATCTGGTTCGAACCCGGTGAGAAAGAGAAACGGCTGGTGCAATTCGTCGTACGCGAGGTACAGCTTCAGAGTGGCAGGCTCGTAGTCACTCAAGTGGTCTTGGTCGAAGTTGATCGTCGGTCGCCGCGCACGATAGTCGAGCAGCACGTCAGCATCGAAGGTCACGACGTCGGTGTGGTCGAGTGTTTCGAGAAGGTAGCTTCCCAATTGCGTCACAGCACCGCCTGCATCCGCGAATCCGGTCAGTCCGGCCACCAGGTGCAGACCGCGCGGGACGTCGTTCAGCGCGGTGTTCTGCTCGTACAGTTCGCCGGGATTCCTCATAACTCCACTGTAATCTTCGAGCACGCAGGCACGGGGCTGATCGGCGGCAGGATCGGCACGCCGTAAGCGAACAGTTAGCATGCAGCTATGACTGTGTGCCAGCTTTCCATCGCGTCGACGAGCGCGCCCGCCGACCCCGCCTCCGTGCTCCTGCTCGCGGCCAGAGCAAACGACGAGTCCCCCGAACTGCTTGCAGAGGTCGGCTACGACATCGCAGACGACCTGAAGGCCGTTGGGTTCCGTGGCGGCAAGGACGAGCTTGTCAGACTGCCCGGCCGGGACTGGTTACCCGCATCGTCATCGATCGCCGTGATCGGCCTCGGGTCGGAGCGCAATCCTGACACGATGCGCGACGCCATCGGCTCGGCAATTCGCCAACTCGCAGGCAGCTCCAGTGTGACGGTGGCAATACCACTGCATGACGACGCAGAGCTTGCCGCCGCCCTCGAGGGCGCTGCACTTGGCTCTTACGGCTACACGGGGCTGCGGTCGGCGACACTCGACGCGGTCAAGATGCCGGTCGCCTCGGTCACGGTGCGCAGCGATAGCGCTGTCGCAGAAGCCGCCGTTTCTCGCGCACATGCTGTCGCAGCCGCGGTCGCGCTGACCAAGGACCTCGTCAACGCGCCGTCATCCCAGCTGTATCCAGAAGCATTGGCCGATGCGGCAATCGAAGCAGCCGCGGGATTGCCCATCGACGTGACGGTATGGGACGAGACGCGACTGGAGCAGGACGGTTTCGGCGGCATTGCCGGTGTCGGTGCCGGCTCTGCACGCCCTCCACGTTTGGTGAAGCTGAGCTACGCTCCAGCGGATGCGTCGGCCCATATCGCGCTTGTCGGAAAGGGCATCACGTTCGACACGGGCGGCATCTCGTTGAAGCCGCCGGTGTCAATGGTGGGGATGAAGTACGACATGGCGGGCGCCGCGACGGTTCTCGCGACAATCGTCGCCGCGGCACGGCTGTCTCTGCCGGTGCGCGTAACAGCATGGATGTGTATTGCAGAGAACATGCCATCCGGCTCTGCGATCAAACCGAACGACGTTCTGCGCATGCGTGGCGGTCGTACCGTCGAGGTGCTCAACACTGACGCAGAGGGGCGTCTGGTCATGGCGGACGGTCTCGCCGCCGCCAGCGAAGAGCAACCGGATGCGATCGTCGACGTCGCAACCCTCACCGGCGCAGCAGTTGTCGCACTCGGCAACAGGTATGCGGCGGTCATGGGCGATGATGCGCTCGTCGAATCTGTCAGCGAGTCGGCAGCATCCGCAGGCGAATTGTTCTGGCCGATGCCGCTCCCAGCAGAACTGCGCGCTGCGATCAATTCCGACGTGGCAGACATTGCCAACGCAGCCCCGGGAAACACAGCAGGCGGGATGCTTCTGGCCGGCGTCTTCCTGCGCGAGTTCGTCGGCAATGCTGAAGACGGCTCACGCATCCCGTGGGCGCATCTGGACATCGCGGGCCCCGCGCAACTCAAAGGGTCGCCGTACGGCTTCGTCGGCAAAGGCGCAACCGGTGTGGCGGTGCGAACACTCATCGCTCTGGCCGAGGACTTTTCGCATCGGTAGTAGGCTCTTATGGGCGGGAAAAGCCCGCCTGTGACGGCTGCCTGCAAATCACCATTTGACCGGGCGAAGCCGTGCCATATTTCCCGATGCGCGAGGAGTAGCTGGGTGTCTGAGCAGAACTTTGACATTGTGGTGCTCGGCGGTGGAAGCGGGGGTTACGCTGCGGCATTGCGCGCGAGCGAGCTCGGGTTCACCGTCGGCATGATCGAGAAAGACAAGGTCGGAGGAACCTGCCTGCATCGCGGGTGCATCCCCACCAAGGCGCTGCTGCACGCTGCCGAGGTTGCAGATTTCTCTCGCGAGTCTTCGAAGTTCGGAATCAGCACAACGTTCGACGGCGTTGACATCGCAGGCGTGACCGCGTATCGCGAAGGCATCGTCGCAAAGAAGTACAAGGGCCTGCAGGGCCTGGTCAAGGCACGCAAGATCACCGTGATCGAGGGCGAGGGCCGCCTGGTCTCCCCCACCACGGTGCAGGTCGGCGATGACACGATCGTCGGCAAGAACGTCGTGCTCGCCACCGGCTCGTACTCACGCTCGCTTCCAGGACTCGAAATCGGCGGCCGCGTCATCACAAGCGAGCAGGCACTCGCCCTCGACTACGTTCCCAAGAAGGTCGCAGTGCTCGGCGGCGGTGTTATCGGCGTCGAGTTCGCCAGCGTGTGGAAGTCGTTCGGCGCCGAGGTGTCGATCATCGAGGCCCTGCCTCACCTGGTTCCCAACGAGGACGAGACCATCAGCAAGTCGCTCGAGCGTGCTTTCCGACGTCGCGGAATCGACTTCAGGCTTGGCGTGCGTTTCTCGGGCGTGACCCAGGACGACAACGGCGTGGTCGTGACACTTGAGAACGGCGACACGGTGGAGGCAGACCTGTTGTTGGTCGCTGTCGGACGCGGCCCGTCAACGGCCGGACTCGGATACGAAGAGGCCGGCATCACGATGGATCGCGGATTCGTTATCACGAATGAGCGCCTGGCAACGAACATCCCTGGTGTTTACGCCGTTGGCGACATCGTTCCTGGCCTGCAGCTGGCCCACCGCGGTTTTCAGCACGGCATCTTCGTCGCAGAGGAAATCGCCGGGCTGAATCCGATCGTCGTCGACGATGTCAGCATCCCCAAGGTGACGTACTGCGATCCTGAAGTGGCATCCGTCGGCCTCTCTGAGGCCAAGGCGGCAGAACGCTATGGCGCTGACAAGATCTCGAGCTACGACTACAGCCTTGCAGGCAATGGCAAGAGCGAGATTCTCGGCACAACCGGATCGGTCAAGGTCGTTCGCGTGAATGATGGTCCGGTCGTCGGTGTGCACATGATCGGCGCTCGTGTCGGTGAACTGATCGGTGAAGCGCAGCTTGTTGTGAACTGGGAGGCATACCCGGAGGACATTGCGCCGTTCATCCATGCGCACCCGACCCAGAACGAGTCCCTTGGCGAGGCCTTCCTGTATCTGGCAGGCAAGCCATTGCACACGGTCTAACTCGCCTGCCTGACGCCTCGACTGCAATAAGCTACTTATGAAATACACGGTTTTAAAGGAGACAACCTCATGAGCGAATCCGTCAGCCTCCCGGCACTCGGTGAGAGTGTCACGGAAGGCACGGTCACCCGCTGGCTGAAGAACGTCGGCGATCAGGTTGAAGTGGATGAGCCTCTCCTGGAGGTGTCAACAGACAAGGTCGACACCGAAATCCCGTCGCCGATCGCCGGAGTGATCGAGGAGATTCTCGTTCAGGAAGATGAGACGGTCGAGGTTGGCACAGCGCTCGTCACCATCGGTGATGGCTCGGGCGCAGGGCAGGCGGCGCCGGAAGCAGCGCAGGCCGCATCGGCGCCAGCAGCCGAGCAGGCCGAACCCGAGCAGGAACCACAGCCGAGTGCCGAGC
>DATMTC010000271.1:0-1694 GCA_035565115.1 Microbacteriaceae bacterium
CGAGCGGTCGGCGTGTCGTGCACAAATGCGCGGCGCGTCGCCCAAAACTCATAACGGACGCACGCAATCCGCTGCCTCCCGACGCCGATGAGCGTGGCAGCCAGCATCCGTGTCAGGCGAACAGACGCGCGTACTCGGCGAGTCACTCAGGGTTGCCGAGTGACGCGATGCTCTCGACGGCTTTGCCTGCCGAAATGGCGCCGGCAGCGCCCTCCACTTCACGCGCTTTCCGCAGGCTCCCACAGCGCCGTCTGCCGTCGGGGCACTGTCGATCGGTCGCTCAACCTCCGCTCCCGACACGTTCTCCACAGGGCAGGCGCGGCACGAGTTATCCACGAATCGGGCATTCCGGCCACGACGGCCTCCGCGAATTCGCCAGCATCGAACGCATGACCAATTCCCAACCCCGAAATCCCCGCAGCCCTCGGCCGCCACGCATCCGTATGCTTGCCATCGGCGTGCTCCTCGGTCTCTTCGCCTCCGTGTTTGCGGCGACCAGCGCCTCCGCCGTGGTGGCCACCGGCCACGCGGTTGGCTACGAGTCAGCGAACGGATACTGGATCGGCTCGTATCGAATGGCCGACGGCGGCTCGGGCTTCTGCGTCAACCTTGGCCGCACGGCCCCGACAGGCAATGACTTCGAGTTCGTGGATGCCGCGACGCTGGGCTGGTACTCGGACGACGACCGCGCTCGCCTCGCATACATCTCGCGCACCTGGGCGTCCACATCGGATCCGGTCGTCGCCGCATCCGCCCAACTGGCCACCTGGATGATCACCGGACTGGATGGCCGCGACCCGGCAGAGCTTGCGGCACGGGCAGGCGCTCACGCCGCCGAGGTGCTCGCGGGCGCAAACGGGATGATCGCCAAGGCGAACGGCCAGGATGGAGCGTCTCGATCTGTCACAGCGAAGACCATCATCGATCGCAGCAACGACGGCACCGACAATGTGCGCGTTGACCTCGACATCGACTATCTGGCTGGCGGAATCCGCGCGCCTCGAGGCTCGCAGCAGGGCACGGTCACGCTCACAGGCGCTGTCTTCGACGACGGCTCTGCAACCAAGGTCGTGAAGAACGGAATACGCTACGCGATCGCGCCGACAACCGATCAGGCCGTCAGCCACATCATCGCCGAAGCCAAGTTTCCGCAGCTGCCACTCGGCAACAACGTCACGATCGGGCGGAACCCGGGCAATGTGCAGAATCTGCTGATCGCCTCTGCGGCATCCGCGTCAGCAGTCGACCGGCTCGTCATCGATCGGCCGACCGCGAAGCCGTTTCAGCCCACCGTGACAACTCAGACCAGCGATGCGACGGCAACGGCCGGCGCCTCGATCACGGACAAGTTGACCGTCAGCATCGCGCCAGCCGATGGGAAGTCGGCGCAGTGGGGCGTATACGGCCCGGACGGCGGCCCATACAAGCCGGTGCCCGTGACGGTGCGCAGTTCGCTGCTGGGCCCATTCGACGCACAACCTGCAGAGGCGGATGCTCCCCCGGCCGACGCTCCCGTCGTGTGCTCGGTGCAGACTCCGATCGAGAACGGGCCTGGCGATTACGAGACGGCGCCGTGCACGCTGACCGAACCCGGCTACTACGTGTGGGTGGAAAGCATCGAGGCCGAGGACACTCCGCCCGAAGCCGGTCGCGTGCATGTGATCGGATGGCACTCACGCTTCGCCGTCACGACC
>DATMTC010000272.1:0-11688 GCA_035565115.1 Microbacteriaceae bacterium
GAGTCCGCCAAAAGAAAGAGGGGCTCTGCGACGAGTGCGCCGAGGGCTGGGACGGCAAGCCGCAGGATCTGCCTGTCGACAGGCATCCGTCTGATCCGCACTCGCCCTAACATCGCGTCCCGACCCTATCGCGGGCTCGCACTCGGCGAATCTCGGCGGAACTTGGCGGAAACAGTTTTATTAATATTCACAAAGTTGTGAAACGAGTGTATCGTCGCGATCATGACAACAGTGACAACAGCGCCCATGACAACAGCGCCCATGAAAACAGTGATTGAGACCGTCGGTCTCGAGAAGCGGTTTGGCCGCGTCCGTGCGCTCGACGGCCTGAACCTCACGGTAAAGGCCGGGGAAGTGCACGGCTTTCTCGGTCCGAACGGCGCCGGAAAGTCGACAACCATCCGCGTGCTTCTCGGCCTCGCCCGCGCGAGCGGCGGCCACGTAACCGTGTTCGGCAAGGATCCGTGGCGGGATGCTGTGCGCCTGCACGCGCGCATCGCATACGTTCCAGGCGACGTCAGTCTCTGGCCCAACCTCACCGGTGGAGAGTCCGTCGACCTGATCAGCCGCCTGCGCGGCGCTGACACCAGGAACGGGCAGTACCGTGATCGGCGTGCCGAGTTGATGGCAGCGTTCCAGTTCGATCCGAAGAAGAAGGCGCGCAGTTACTCGAAGGGCAACAGACAGAAGGTCGCCCTGATCGCGGCACTCGCGTCTCCCGCCGAGTTGTACATACTCGACGAACCCACGAGCGGTCTCGACCCGGTGATGGAGAGCGTCTTCACCCGCGAGATCGACCGCCTCAAGGCGTCAGGCGCGACGGTGCTGCTCTCCAGCCACATCCTCTCCGAAATTGAACTGCTCTGCGACAGGGTGAGCATCATCCGCAGCGGTTCGATTGTCGAGTCCGGCACGCTTGCCGAGCTCAGGCACCTGACCCGCACGGAGTTCACGTTCTCGGCCGACGGCATGTCGGATGCCGCGCTCTCCTCGATCCGCGACGCTCACGACCTCGCCACCAGCGCCGGCAGGGTGTCGTTCACCGTCGACAGCGACCGGGTGAACGCGGTGCTTCCGCAACTGGCAGAACTCGGCGTGCAAGGCCTGACCGTCGCGCCGCCGTCGCTCGAGGAACTGTTCCTGCGCCACTATGGTGATCAACTGCGTGGCGAAGAACCGACCGCAGCCGCGAGTTCGCTCGAAGGGGTGGCATCGCGATGAGCGCCACGGCAACGCTGCTGCGGCTGCGATTGCGCCGCGATCGAATTCAGCTCACCGTCTGGGTGCTCGTCATCGCCCTGATGACGATGTTCACGGCGTCGGCGATCGCCAGCGAGTACGGCACCCACGGCGATCGCGTCGACGTGCTGAAGCTCGCAACGGCAACCCCCACGCTGCTCGTCGTTCGCGGTCAGGCCCATGGCGCGAGTCAGGGAGCGTTCTTCGTGTTCGAGTCGCTCACATACCTCGCCGTTCTCGCCGCGTTGATGAGCACGTTCCTGGCCGTGCGCCACTCACGAGCCGATGAGGAGTCAGGCCGCGCCGAACTGATCGCGGCAACGGCTGCCGGTCGCTTCGCGCCGACGATCGACACGGTCATCGAGGGAGTCATCGCCAACATCGCGGTCATGCTGCTCGTGTTCCTCGGCCTGCTGGCCAGCGGCTTCGACGCTGCAGGGTCCGCCGCGTTCGGCTGGGCGCTCGGCGTCACCGGGATCGCATTCCTCGGCGTCGGGCTGCTCTGCGCGCAAGTATTCTCCAGCTCCCGTGCAGCGAACGGATGCGCAGCAGCTCTTGTCGGAATTGCGTACGTTCTGCGTGGCATCGGCGACGCATCCGGCACCGTGTCTGCTGACGGCCTGCATTCAACCAGCGGCGCGGCCAGCTGGCTCTCGCCGATCGGCTGGGCGCAGCAGACCCAGCCGTTCGCAGGCAACAACTGGGCGATCGGCCTGCTTGGCGTCGGATTCTGCGCGGTTCTCGTCGTCGCCACGCTTGTTCTGCAGGCGGTCAGAGACAACGGGGCAGGGTTGATCGCCGCGCGCGCTGGCCGCTCACGGGCATCCGTCATTCTGCGCGGCCCGGTCGGTCTGGCCTGGCGTCTTGCCCGCGGCTCGATCATCGGCTGGGGCATTGGCGCGCTTGTGCTCGCGCTCCTTGCAGGCAAGCTCGGCGCGACCGTTCTCGACGCACTGAAGAGCAACTCGCAGATCAGCAGGGCGATCACGTCGATGACGCCAGGCGGCTCCGGCGGTGTTCTGCAGGAGTTCGTCGCCGCGATGATGGGATTCGTCGGGCTGCTCGTGGCGGGCTGCATGCTGCAGATCGTCATGCGCGTGCGCCAGGACGAGGCGGCAGGCACAAGCGAGGTCGTGCTGGCCACCAGGGTCGGCCGCATCCGCTGGTTCCTCAGCTTCCTGCTGATCGCGACGCTGGCGGCGGTGCTGATCCTTGTGCTCTCCGGAATGCTCACCGGCGCAACCCTGGCGCAGACCAAGGGCGTGGATGCCGCCATCTTCGGCCAAAGCGTCGGAACAGCCCTGGCACAACTGCCTGCCGTGCTGATCTACCTCACCGTGCTCGGGCTTGTGTTCACCCTGATTCCGCGGATCACGATCCCGGTCGGCTGGGCGATGCTCGCCGCCGGCGCATTCGTCGGCCAATTCGGCGGCATTCTCAAGCTGCCGGATTGGGTGCGCAATGTGTCTCCGTCGCAGCACACACCTGCCGTCCCAATGCCGCATGCCGACTTCAGCGGCGCGTGGTGGATGGTCATAATCTCGATCGTGGTTGCGATCGTGGCGGCCGCCATGCTGCGCAGACGAGACACGGCCGTCGGATGATCGCCGGCGAAGCCCGGCCTGCGGGATGAAATGATGGACGGTATGTCGGATGCCGAGCGTGCCCTGGGTGTCGCCGCCGAGCAGGTGGCGGCACTGCTCGCCGCTGCAGGCATGCAGCGGATGCAAGCCCGTGTGCTGACCTCGCTGATGACATCCGAGACCGGACAGCTCACTTCTCAGGAATTGCAGGAACGCCTGCAGGTGAGCGCAGCAGCCGTTTCAGGCGCCGTGCGCAGCCTGCAGAACATCGGACTCATCCACCGGATGACAGAGCCAGGCGGTCGCCGCGACGTCTACGCGCTTCCAGGCGACAGTTGGTATGGCGCATCCATGCAGGTCGACCGCATCTACCTCGCCCTCTCCAAGCATGTGCAGGATGCTGTCGACGCGCTCGACGAAGACGGCTCGCCGCGCTGGAGGCGGCTGCAAGAGATGGCCGACTTCTTCCGCTTCATGTCGCGGCGCCTGCCCGAGTTGCTCGCCGAGTGGAACGAGCAGCGCTCGAGCACGTAAACCCGAACCCGCACAGCTAGCCGAGCGGATGGCAGCCGCGGATGATGTCGGCCGGGTCAACCCGTCGCTTCACCGCGCGGAGGCGCTCGAGCGCGTCATCCGAATACAGTGCCTCCGCGCGACGATCCGTCTCGGCGAAGTTCGCGTAGTCGCGTTGGGCGCGCCACGGCTCGAGCGACGAGATGAGGCTAGCGGCGGCCGCCTCAACAGCCTGGGCTGCTTCTGGGCTCGGCGCGATGCCGATCGTGTATACGAGGCAGTGCCCTGGCAAGCTGTCGACGGCTCCGCCGCGCGGATCGCGTCTCGAGAGCGCGCCTCCGAGCATCCGCACGTCGACGAGAAGCAGCGGCGTCTGCACGCCGTCGCCTGCGGCATCCAGGATGGCCTCGATCGCGCCAGGCGGCAACTCGTCAAGAATGACGCCGTCGCCGACGCCAGGCACGGGCATTGGCGGGTCCATGTGAATCTGCACGAGTGAGGTCGCAGGCATGCGTGCGAACGTGTTCATCACAGGACCGAGCGCGACGAACGGCTCGAGTAGCGCTGCTGCTTCGGCGTCGCTCGCGTTGATGGCGCCGTCAAGCCCGGCGAATGCCTTGCCGCGCAGCGCGTCTGGGAGGTCGGGCATCGGCGGCAGGTGCAGCAGTCTGGCGCACAGAGTCGCGCGCTCATCCATTCCTGCGGTTTCGCGGTCGAAGAGTTCGAGAAGTTCCGCGGCTTTTTCGAGCGGGAAGAGCAGCATCCCCGCGTACACATCGCTGACCGCTACCGCCTCGAACTCGATCGCCGTGACGACACCGAAGTTGCCGCCACCACCGCGCAGTGCCCAGAACAGTTCAGCGTCGTTGTCCGCGTCGACGCGCCGGAACTCGGCATCGCCCGTGACCAACTCGATCGCGGTGACCGATGAAGCAGCAAGCCCGTGCTGCCTGCCTAGCCAGCTGTATCCGCCGCCGAGCAGGTAGCCGACGACACCGACATCGCCGGCCGACCCGGCCAGCCCGGCCAGCCCGTGTTCGTGCAGTGCGGCAGAGACCGTGTTCCAGATGACGCCTGCTCCGGCGCGCGCCCGGCGCGAACCGGCATCGACGTGCAGTTCCGTGAATGCCGAGGTATGCACGAGGATGCTGCCTGCCAGATCTCCGAGGGCAAGCGCTTGATGGCCTGTACCTTGCGCGGCGACGCGCAAACCGTGCTCATTGGCAAACCGCACGACGGCGATGATGTCGTCTGCGTTCCTCGGAACGGCGACGGCATTCGGATGCTGGTCTGCCGCGAGGTTCCAGGCCAGGCGGGCCGTGTCCCAATCCGGGTCATCCGGTGTGATGACGGCGCCGGTCAACGCCTCGGCGAGATCCTCAAACGGGGCAGCAGGCTGCGCATCAACGATCGTCATGACGTCCTCCATTCGCGTCGTGCGCGGCCGAGCATCCGCGACACTGCAGATAGTCTCGAGTATCGCTCATTTACGCCGATTCGGCGACCCCCGTTCGCGGCGCCGCGGTGCTGAGCCGCCGCGGGCAAAACCGCCAGCATTCAGGTGGGAAGAGGCGTCGGCCGGACTATCCATTCGGCGGCACGTCTCACCTGAATTCCGGTCGGATGCTGCGGTCACCTAGGCTGGAGCGATGACCGACTCAGAGCTGAAATCCGGCATCGCAATCGACGAACTCGATGCGGACATCCGCCCCCAGGACGACCTGTACAGACACGTGAATCAGCGCTGGCTCGAGCGCACCGAGATTCCGGCTGACAAGGCACGGTATGGTGCGTTCCACATTCTCGCTGACGAGGCAGAGGCCGCGGTTCGCGTCATCATCGAAGAGGCTCAGCACGCCGAAGAAGGCACGCTCGAACGCAAATTCGGCGACCTGTTCACGAGCTTCATGAACACCTCGTCGCTCGAAGAGCTTGGCGCGTCTCCGATCGCCGGGCAGCTTGCACTTGCCGACAACGTCAGTTCGATTCCCGAACTGCTCGAGCTCATCGGCAAGTTCGAGCGCCGAGGCATCGGCGGCTTCTATCAACTGTTCGTCGACAACGACCCTGGCAACCCGGATCGCTACCTGGTGTTCGTCGAGCAGTCAGGAATCTCGCTGCCAGACGAGAGCTACTACCGCGAAGAGAAATTCGCACACGTGCGCACGGCATACGTCGCACACGTGCAGCGGATGCTCGAGCTCGCCGGGATTTCGGATGCAGGACGCCGCGCCCAGAACGTGTTCGACCTCGAAACGGCGATCGCGGCAAAGCATTGGGACAACGTAGCAAGCCGGGACAGCGAGAAGACGTACAACCTGTACACCTGGGCGGATGCCGCGGCCCTCGCATTCGGGGTCGACCTCGGCGTGTGGCGCGCAGCCCTTGGCGGTCCGGATGCCGCGCTCGACGAGGTCGTGCTGCGTCAGCCGAGCTTCACAACCGGACTCGCGTCGTTGCTGACCACTCAACGGCTCTCGGCGTGGAAGGACTGGCTCGTCTGGCAGATCGTGCACAGCACCGCCCCATACCTGTCAGGCGCGTTCGTCGAGGCGAACTTCGACTTCTACGGGCGAACCCTCACCGGCACCCCGCAGATGCGCGAGCGCTGGAAGCGCGGCGTCTCTCTGGTCGA
This sequence comes from Microbacteriaceae bacterium, assembly GCA_035565115.1. Classification (GTDB taxonomy): domain Bacteria; phylum Actinomycetota; class Actinomycetes; order Actinomycetales; family Microbacteriaceae; genus Rathayibacter_A. Next base: position 5,971 of record DATMTC010000272.1, read on the forward strand.
GGGCGCCATGGGTGAGGCCGTCGGCCGAATCTACGTGGAGCGGCACTTCCCGCCGCAGGCGAAGCAGCGCATGGACGCGCTCGTCGGCAACCTCGTCGAGGCGTACAGGCGCAGCATCCGCACGCTTGACTGGATGGGCGAGGCCACCCGCAATCGCGCAGAGGACAAGCTCGACAAGTTCACGCCGAAGATCGGCTATCCGGTGAAATGGCGAGACTATTCTGCGCTTGAGATCGACCCGAACGATCTGGTAGCCAACGTGCGAGCGACCAGCCTTTTCGAGTTCAATCGGGAGCTGGCCAAGATCGGCAAGCCGCTTGACCGCGACGAGTGGTTCATGACGCCGCAGACCATCAACGCCTATTACAACCCCGGGTTCAACGAGATCGTCTTCCCCGCGGCCATTCTGCAGTTCCCGTTCTTCGACGCGGAGCGCGATGACGCGGCGAACTATGGAGCGATCGGCGCCGTCATCGGGCATGAGATCGGCCACGGGTTCGACGACCAGGGATCGAAGTTCGACGGCGACGGCAGGCTCACCGACTGGTGGACCGCCGCCGACCGCAAGGCGTTCGAGAAGCGCACAGCGTCACTCATCGAGCAGTACAACGCGCTGGCTCCGAGGCAGGTGCCAGACCATCACGTGAATGGTGCGTTGACGATCGGCGAGAACATCGGCGACCTCGGCGGGCTCGCGATCGCATGGAAGGCATACCTCATCTCCCTCGGCGGGGCGGAGCCGCCCGTGGTCGACGGGCTCACCGGCGCTGAGCGTTTCTTCCTGTCCTGGGCGCAGGCCTGGCAGCAGAAGGGCCGTGACGAAGAGATCATCCGGCTGCTGGCCATCGACCCGCACGCACCGAACGAGTTCCGTTGCAACCAGATCGTGCGCAACATCGACCAGTTCTACGACACATTCGGGGTGACATCGTCGGATGCTCTCTGGCTCGACCCTGCTTCGAGGGTGTCGATCTGGTGATCAGCAGCGTGCGTGCACCAACTGCGGCGTTCGGCGTGGTTTGATGGTCAGCAGCGGTGCTGCGAACGGGGGGTCGAGCATCCGTGTCCCGCGTTAGAGAAAAGACACCCGTAGTGACGATCCCCGCCCAGGAGTCCGAGCGTCGCGCTCGACACACCGCTGCGCGCCGTGGTCGGCATCGCGGAGCGGCTCCAGGGCAGAACTTCTCCCGCGGGTTCTCTGCGCTCGGCTCTCTTGCGCTGAGCGGTGTGCAAGTCTCGGCTCGCGCGACGGATCTGGCGACAGGCGCCGTGCTGTTCTCCATCGACGATCACGTCGTGATGCCGACGGCATCCATCGGCAAGATCCTGCTGCTCGTCGAGGTCGCGGCGCGCATCGAGTCACATCAAACCAGCAGCCTCGCCATCATCGAGCGCACGGTGCAGGATGCCGTCGGAGACTCTGGCATCTGGCAACACTTGGCGGCACCCGCGCTTCCGCTCACCGACCTGGCGGCACTGATCGGCGCGACAAGTGACAACCTTGCCACGAACGTGCTGCTGCGCCACGTCGGTCTGGATGCCGTCAGCAAGCGCACCGAAGAGCTCGGGCTCACCCGCACCGCACTGCTCGACCTCGTGCGCGACCATCGTGGCCCTGACGACGCGCCTCAACTGTCCATCGGGAGCGCCAACGAGCTCACCTGGCTGCTCTCGTCACTGGCCCGCGGTGAGGTCGTTGACCCTGCCACAAGCCAGCGCGTGATCGGCTGGCTCTCGCTGAACACCGATTTCTCGATGGTGGCCGGTGCATTCGGACTCGACCCGCTCGCACACAGAAGTGCCGACCACAGCCTTCTGCTCGTCAACAAGACGGGCACAGACGCCGGAGTGCGCAGCGAGGTCGGTGTGCTGCGCGGACCGCGGTCTGGCGTGACGTATGCGGTGTCGACCTACTTCGACGACAGCGCGCTCGAGACCCGGCTGGCCGTTCTCGAAGGCATGCGCACCGTCGGCCTTGACCTGCTGGAGTACGTACACTGATGGTCGAACGCCCGAAATTCACGCAAATACGTGCACAATGGGGGCGCGAACAACGATTTTGATAGCAAGATGAAGAGCGCACGCATGTTATCGCCATGTAAATAAATGCAGACTCGTGACCTAAATGGCTTCCAGAAGTCAGTTTTGGGCATTACTGTCGCGTACAACGCAAATCACAGTTGCTGACGTTGGCGTCTGCAACAAAAAGAAGGATGTAAGGACACAGTATGGAACGCAAGAGAGTGTTCGGGGTCGTCGCCATGGCGGCCGCCGTCGCACTGATGGCAACGGGGTGCGCCAATCAGGCGTCAACCGGAGGCAGCACATCGGGCGGCACGAAAAAGGTCGATCTTCCGATCGTGACAACGGTGGATGTTCCGAAAGACGCCGTTCTCCCAGCAGGTGACGGCAAGGCGACCTGTGACACCGGACTGACCATCGGCTACGTCGGTGCAGAGACCGGGCCGAACGCCCAGCTCGGCATCAACATCGTCAATGGCGTTCAGCTGGCCATCGACCAGCACAACAAGGCCAATGCCGGTTGCCAGATCGCGCTGAAGAAGTTCGACACAGAGGGTGACCCGACCAAGGCGACAGGACCTGTGACGCAGGCCGTCAACGAGGCCGACATCATCGGTGTCGTCGGGCTTCCGTTCTCCGGCGAGTCCAAGGCGACTGGGAACATCTTCGAGCAGGGCGGGCTTGTGCACATCACGCCGGCCGCGACGAACCCGACGCTGACCGACAACGGCTGGAAGACCTTCTTCCGCGGCCTCGGCAACGACTCGGTTCAGGGTCCTGCTGCTGCGAAGCTGATGACCGGCCCGCTGAAGGCCAAGAAGGTCTACGTCGTGCAGGATGACTCGGACTACGGCATCGGCCTCGGCACGTCGACGAAGGATGCTCTCGGCAAGTCGCTGAGTGGCAGCGACAAGGTCACGACAGGCCAGAAGGACTTCTCGGCCGTCGTCTCCAAGATCATCAACAACAAGCCTGACGCGGTGTTCTACTCGGGTTACTACGCCGAGGGCGCGCCCTTCGATCAGCAGCTCGTGAACAAGGGCTACAAGGGAACATTCGTCGGACCTGACGGTGTGAAGGACGACCAGTTCATCAAGCAGGCGGGAAGCGCGTCAGACAATGCGTATTTCACCTGCCCATGTATTCCAGGTGAGCTGATCAAGGACTTCGCATCGGCATACACGAGCTCGTTCAACGGCGCAGAGCCTGGAACGTACTCGATCGAGGGTTATGACGCCACGACGGTGCTGCTGACCGGCATCGACAAGGGCAACGTCACCCGGCCCAAGCTGCTCGACTTCGTGAAGAACTACGACGCGGATGGCCTGAGCAAGCACTACAAGTGGAACGACAAGGGCGAGCTTCAGGCCCCAGCCGTCTACGGATACAAGGTATCGGACGGAAAGATCGTTCCGGTCGGGCCAATCAAGTAGCACTGAGATCGCGGGGTGGCGCAAGCCGCCCCGCGATCTACTTCTGAGCCAACCATTGGTACGCCCGACACTGCCGTCGGGACCCGACCGACAACGGAACACTCTATGCTTGCAACCCTCCTGACGAGCCTTCCAGCCGACAACGACTGGATCAATTTCGACATCCCGAGCTTCGTACAGAACTTTTGGCCGGCCACCTTCGACGGCCTCACATTCGGTGCCATCTACGCACTCATCGCCCTCGGCTACACCCTCGTCTACGGTGTGCTCAGCCTGATCAACTTCGCACACTCAGAAGTGTTCATCATGGGATGCTACGGCGTGGTCCTCACACTGACCGCGCTGGGCTTCGGCCCGAATGCGCCGAACCTGTCTTTCGGTGCGATCGTGGGAGACCTCGTGGTCGCGCTGCTTGTCGGCATGGTTGCTGCGTCGTTGACTGCCTTGATCGTCGAACGGATCGCATACCGGCCGCTGCGCAGACGCAACGCGCCGCGGCTCGCGTTCCTGATCACGGCGATCGGCGCATCCTTCACGATTCAGTACACGATCTTCTTGATTCGCGGTCCGAACCCAGAGCCGGCCGTGACCATGTTCATCCCGACTCCGATCTTCGACGTGTTCGGCGCGATCGTCGACAACCAGCAGATCATCATCATCGTCGCGGCCCTTGTGATGATGGTCGTCACAGATCAGTTCATCCGGCGCTCCCGCACCGGCCGCGGCATCCGTGCTGTGGCTCAGGATCCTGACACCGCGACTCTGATGGGCGTCGACAAAGAGAAGATCATCATGATCACGTTTATCATCGGCGGCATCCTCGCCGGTGCAGGCGCCCTGTTCTACGTGATGAAGGTGCCGAGCGGTGTCTTCTATGCGGGTGGATTCATCCTCGGCATCAAGGCGTTCGCCGCTGCGGTGCTCGGCGGGATCGGCAACGTGCGCGGTGCGCTCGTCGGCGGATTCCTGCTCGGGCTCATCGGCAACTACGGCCAGATTCTGCTTGGCGACTCGCAGTGGACGGACGTCATCGCGTTCATCGTTCTCGTGCTGGTGCTGCTGGTGAGACCAAGCGGAATCCTCGGGCAGTCACTCGGAAGGAGCAGAGCATGAGCGGCACACAAGACGGACCGACGCTGATGCCGGGCGCCGGTGCCTCTCAGGCACAGGAAGATCGAGAGTCGGTGCGTGTTCCCCGGCGCCTGCGCACCACCAGGTGGGGCCGCAAGTGGAACAGCATGCCGCGCTGGCAGCAGTGGCTGATCCTCATCATCGTCGCGGCCGCCGCGTATGCACTTCCGGTCGCGAACCCGTGGGGCATCACGACCGAGCCTGGCAACGACTTCCCGATCGCATGCTTCACCATGGCGGTGTACGCACTCGTCGCGGTCGGCCTGAACGTCGTCATCGGGTTCGCAGGTCTGCTCGACTTGGGGTACATCGCGTTCTTCGCCGTCGGCGCATACACGGCTGCGTTCTTGACCAGTCCTGACTCCTCGGCCATCCACATTCCGTACCTGTGGACCCTGCCTGCCGCCTTGATCGTCGCCATGACGTTCGGCGTTGTGCTCGGCCTGCCCGTGCTGCGGCTTCGCGGCGACTATCTGGCGATCGTCACGCTCGGCTTCGGTGAGATCATCCGCATCCTTGCCACGATCATCCCGGCGGCCAAGGGTCAGGTCGGTTTTCAGAACGTCGGACGCCCGCCTGGCGGAACCGAGGCGCATCCGCTGTTCTCGAACTCGAACGGAACGCCGTGGTACTGGCTGACCGTGACCATCATCATCGGCGTGCTCATGCTGGTCGGCAACCTCGAGCGCAGTCGCGTCGGGCGAGCGTGGATCTCCATTCGCGAGGATGAGGATGCTGCAGAGATCATGGGCGTTCCGACGTTCAAGTTCAAGCTGTGGGCGTTCGGCATCGGCGCGTCAATCGGTGGACTGTCCGGCGCGCTATTCGCCGGGCAGATCGGGTTCGTCAACAATCAGAAGTTCGACGTCGTCACATCGATATTGTTCGTTGCCGCCGTCATCCTCGGCGGGTCTGGCAATAAGGTTGGCGCGATCCTCGGTGGCGCGATCGTCGCGTACATCCCGTTGCGCTTCACGGCGATCGCTGACTACAAGTACCTGATCTTCGGGCTCGCGTTGATCATCCTGATGATCTTCCGTCCGCAGGGCCTGTTGGCGGCCAAGAACCATTTGCTGACATATGCGCGGCTGATCGGCGAGCGGCTCACGGCGTTGCGAGCAGCACACGCCGG
>DATMTC010000273.1:0-5582 GCA_035565115.1 Microbacteriaceae bacterium
GTCGCCCGCTGGATGGCACGCCTGGTCGCCAGCCGTTTGCGCTCGCGCAGGCCGGGCTCGGCATCCGCTTCGGTGACACTCATAGCTCAATTATTGCAGCGCGGTGGAGCTTAGAAGGATTGCGCAGCAATCCTGCGACCCCAGCGCCGAGCGAGCCTGCGAGCGAGGGTTGGCATCGGACAGCAGGCGTGTGCGCGCATAGGCTGGCGACATGAGGACACCGCCTCTGCAGTGGGTTGCAGAGCTGCTACGGCCCAAGTCGGCGCCGATTCCGTGGGCGCTCGCCGTGCGCACTGCGATTGCGATTGCCACCCCTGTCGGTGTCGGGATGGCGATCGGGCAACTGCTCCCAGGGGTGTTGGCATCGATCGGTGCTCTGGCAGGCTCTTTGCAAGACAAGGGCGGCCCGTATCGTTCGAGGTTCACGCGCGTGAGCATCGTTGCGGTTTCGGGAGCGATCGGTTTTCTCATCGGCGAACGTGTGCTCGGCGACGGGGTTCTGACCGTGATCGTCGTGCTCGCCGCCGGGCTCGTGGCCGGCTTCGTCAGCGTGCTCGGAACTGTGGCATCCGTTGCAAGCCTGCAGTTTCTGATCTATGTGATCGTCGCGTCGTCGGTGAACTTCGGCTCGGGACCGTGGTGGTTGTCGCCTGTGCTCTATCTCGCCGGTTCCGCCTGGGCTCTGTGCGTATCGCTGGTGGCCGGGATCGGTCGAGTGACAACTCCGGAGCGGGCCGCCGTCGCCGACGTATACCGGGCTCTTGCATTTCAAATGGAGTTGACGGCAAGCGACGCGGCCGAGCAGGCGCGGCGCGACCTGACGGATGCGATGAACACGGCTTACGACACCGTGGTGACATACCGCGCAACGGCGGGTGGGCGAGATCCGCGGGTGCGCAGGCTTGCCGCCCTGTTGAACGCGGCGGTGCCGCTGGTCGAGACGACGGTAACACTGCAGCGCGATCGCACGTCGATCCCGCTTCGGGTGAGCGCCGAGACGCGGGAGATAGCGGCGGCAATCCTGCACGGTGCGCGCGCGCGGAATAAGCAGGAGACCGTGTTCGCTCCGGCGGATGACGGCTCGCCGCCGACGGTTGCCGTCGCGCTCAGTGCGCTCGATTCCGGCCTGCACACGGTGCGCAGCATCCTCACCGGCGCTGAAATCGACGACACAGACGTGCCGCACCGGCCGACGCTGCGCGAACGTGCGCTGGCGCTTCGGGATGCCGCTGCGGGCGGTTCGGAGACGTGGATGCCTGTGCTGCGGCTGGTTCTGTGCCTTGCAGTGGCGCAGGCGGTTGCCGCTCTGCTGCCCACCGAGCGGCCGTACTGGGTGGCACTGACGGTCGCGGTCACGCTGAAACCCGACTTCGGATCCGTTTTCTCTCGGGCCGTGCAGCGTGGCCTCGGCACGATGGTCGGTGTCGTGATCGGCAGCGCCTTGCTCGTGCTGCTGCCGCACGGGGTTCTCATCGTGCTGGCGATCGCCGTGTTCGCCGCGATGCTGCCAGTCTCCGTTGCCCGCAATTACGGCATGTTCACCACCTTTCTGACGCCGGTGATCGTGCTGCTTCTCGATCTCGGCCGGGCCGACCAGGGGTTGGTGGTCGCCCGGTTGGTCGACACCGCTGTCGGCTGCGCGATCGTGCTGCTGGTCGGCTATCTGCCGTGGCCGAGCATCTGGTGTTCGAGGGCCAGGCTCGGCGATGCGATCGCAGGCGTGACGGACGACGTGCTCGCATACCTGCGCGCTGCGCTCGAGGGCGACAATGACATCCGCAGGTCGATGCGACGGCAGGCGTATCGACGGCTGTCAGATCTGCGCACCGTGTTTCAGCAGGCGCTGGCCGAACCTCCTCCCGTCAGCACGCAGGCATCCGCTTGGTGGCCGGCGATCGTCGCGCTCGAACGGCTCACAGACGCGGTCACCGCTGTCGTCATTCGATCGGGCCTCGGCCGCGGAGGCGCGTCGAAGCACGGTTCGGATCAGGTGATCGCCTTCATGCAGGAGCTGGATGCTGCGGTGCGCGAGCAACGCCGGCCGGCCGAACTCCCGCTGCCCGACGAGAAGGCGCTCGCCGGCGTTGCTGGTGAACTGCGCACGGCGCGGGCCATCCTGGCCGGGTCGCGGGACGATGCGTGAGCGGCGGGTTGAACGTCAGCTCAGTACAGCGTGTCCCACTGGTGCGAATGCCACGCAAGTACGGCGAAGATCTGCACGGCAGCACCCTGCTCGAGCGACTGCGTAACGCCCGATGCGTCCTTGGTGATCAAACCGGTCGACGGGTCACGGTACTGCGTCCAGAGCTGGTCGGCATACGCAGCCATTGCGTCGTAGTACTTCGTGTCACCGGTTGTCCCTGACAACAACAGCAGGCTCTTGAAGTAGATCGAGTTGAATGCGATCGGCTGGCCGCTCAGATTGCCGTCTGTCACGTAGTACGTGAGCGACGCCTCAGCGACATCCTTCGCATGCTGCAAGTAGCTGGGGTCGCCCGTCGCCTTGTAGAGCGCAACCGCTGCGGCGAGCGGGATCCCCTGGTTATACGACCACTTGGTCTTCTCCACGGTTCCGGATAGGTCGACGTGGTCGAAGTACAGCGAATCGCTGTCGAGCAGATTCGCATTCGTCCAGTCGTAGAACCGCTTCGCCCAGGTCAGATAGTCACTTCGGCCGGTTGCCGAGTACAACCGCGCACCAAGAAGGGCTGCCGGCATGTTCGAGACGGTGTTGCGGTCCTGGCTCCAGGGCGCCTGAGTCCAAAAGACTCCGCCTGGATCTGGATGGGATGCATCGGTATCCCAACCAGAGACGACAAGCGAGAAGATCTGCTCAGCTCGACTCAGCGCGGCCGGGTCGTGAGTCATCGAGTACAGCTGGATCTTCTCCAGTCCGACCCATTCGTTGTCGTCGTAGAAGAGGTCGCCTCCAGCGCCATACGGCGCGGGAGGATACGACGCGTAGCCGGCGACTCCGGTCGTGCTCGACGGCTCCCAATAGTGCTCTTGACCGGCAGCGATGTTCGCAAGTCGAGTCCTGGATGCCTTCCCAGGCTGCATGGCAAGCAAATCGAGGGCAGCGACGTGCACCTGAGAATGCGACCACTCGTATGCGTACGCCGGATCGCTTGCCTGCCTCGGATAATTCTCGTATGCGAGGTTGCTGCCATCCGTGGCGAGCAGGTAGCTCTCGAGCGCGCTCCATGATTGTTCTGCGCGGGCGGCAGAGAGTTTGGCTGCCGTGCCGGTGGCAGGCAAGCCGGCTGTTCCGCTGAGCGGGGCAGCGTTGGCCGCCCAATCTGCCGTTCCAGACAGGATCACGGCGCCGGCGACGCCCATCCCTGAACGAAGTAGTGCTCTTCTGCTTAAGGCTTTCTTACTCGACATCGAGTTCTCCCCAAATGACATCTGACACTGATGCGCGATTCCGGTTTGGAAACGTTTCATCGTGACAGTAGCATCCCGCATACGGGGGGCGTCAAGCCCCTATCCAGATGTTCAAGCCGGCGGCTGGCACAATGAGACGCATGGACGCTGACAACTCAGTCCAAGGAGCGTCGGGGGTACGGCCGACGATGCGGCACGTGGCCGAGCGCGCCGGTGTCGGCGTCGGAACCGTGTCGCGCGTCGTGAACGGCGCAGCATCCGTCAGCGAACTGATGATCGCCCGCGTGCAGAAGGCGATCGACGAACTCGGGTTCCAACGCGACGAAATCGCCCGTTCATTGCACCCTGGCCAGAACTCACTGACCATCGGCCTGCTGCTCGGCGACCTGACCAACCCGTTCTACGCCACACTTGCGAAAGGCGCCGTCGAGTTCGCCAAGCGCGCAGGCTACGCGGTCGTCGTCAGCATGGCGGACGAGGACCCAGCGCTCGAGCGACGAGCGGTCGACGAATTGCTCGGACGCAGGGTTGCCGGCCTGATCATCGTGCCCGATCGAGGCGACCATTCCTTTCTCGATCACGCGAACAGATTCGCGCACGTTCCGATCGTGTTCGTCGATCGGCCAGCACGCGGAGCACGAGCAGACGTCGTGCTGTTCGACAACGAAGAGGGCGGGCGGATGGCGACCGGGCAACTGATCGCGCACGGTCATCGCAGGATCGCGACGCTGATTGCACCGTCGCATTACACGACCGGTCGTCGTCTTCGTGGATATCGCAAGGCGCTCCGCGAGGCCGGGATCGCTGTCGATGAGCGGCTCGTGGTCACACTCAGAGAAGGGTCCGTGCAGGCGGCTGAGGCAGCCACTCGGGAGTTGATGGCGCTGGCCGACCAGCCGACCGCGATCTTCTCGACGACGAGCTTCCTTACGGAAGGAATCATGCGTGCGTTCCGTCCGCGGCGTTTGGGGGTCGCACTCGTCGGCTTCGACGATTTTCGATTCGCTGACATGCTTCCGACGCCGATCACGGTGATCGCGTCTGACGTTGAGGAGCTGGGCAGGCAAGCAATGCGGCGGCTGCTGGCCAGGATCAATGGTGATGCGAGCCCGCTGAAACGGCTCGTTCTTCCGGTCACGTTGATCGCGCGTGGCAGCGGCGAAATCCCGATAGCAGCGCTGCCCGCCCGTCACACAGGGTCGGCGGTCGGGTAGGCTGAACGACATGTCCCCGCTGACCTCGTGTTGTCGCTGAGCGCCCACCCCACTTCCGCTCGCAGTTCCACTTGCCCGTCGCGCGAACCGCGCCGACAGACATCGACACACGCAAGGACAATCCGCACATGAACTACGCCGACAGCATTCTCGATCTCATCGGCAACACCCCACTGGTCAAACTGAACCGGGTGACGGATGGCATCGCAGCCACCGTGCTCGTCAAGGTCGAATATCTGAACCCTGGGGGGTCGTCCAAAGACCGCATCGCCACGCGCATCATCGACGCGGCCGAGCGCGACGGGCTCCTGAAACCCGGCGGCACGATCGTCGAACCGACCAGCGGCAACACGGGTGTCGGCCTTGCCCTTGTTGCGCAGCAGCGCGGATATCGCTGCGTATTCGTGCTGCCCGACAAGGTCGGAGAAGACAAGCGCAACGTGTTGACGGCGTATGGCGCAGAGATCGTTGTCACGCCCACGTCGGTGGCTCCTGAGCATCCTGACTCCTACTACAGCGTGTCTGACCGGCTGGCATCCGAGATCCCTGGCGCGTTCAAGCCGAACCAGTATCAGAACCAGAACGGTCCGCTCAGCCACTACGAGACGACGGGGCCGGAGATCTGGCGCGACACGGATCGGCGGATCACCCACTTCGTGGCAGGTGTCGGCACCGGAGGCACGATCAGCGGAACGGGGCGCTACCTCAAAGAGGTTTCGGATGGCCGGGTTCGCATCATCGGTGCCGACCCGGAGGGCTCGGTGTATTCGGGCGGTACTGGCAGGCCGTATCTCGTCGAGGGTGTCGGCGAGGACTTCTGGCCAGGAGCATACGACCCGAGCGTCGTCGACGAGGTGATCGCGGTGTCTGATGCCGAATCGTTCGCGATGACGCGCAGGCTCGCACGGGAAGAGGGACTGCTCGTCGGCGGTTCGAGCGGCATGGCGGTGGTTGCCGCACTGTCTGCCGCACGCGAACTCA
>DATMTC010000274.1:0-7314 GCA_035565115.1 Microbacteriaceae bacterium
GCGCTGTTTCACGATCGTTCCGCCCGCGGTGCGCAGCGAGGTGTCCTCACGGTGGATCACCGGGAGCAGCCACAACGCCAGAAGCGCACCGACGAACATCAGGATGGCGAGTGCACCGAACGACAGCCGCCACCCGAAGGCGTGCCCGACGAACGTGCCGAGCGGCACACCGAAGATGATCGCAAGCGTGCCTCCACCCAACGTGATGGATACGGCACGGCCGATCTGCTCTTTCGGCACCATGTGGCCTGCATACGCACCGACAACGGCCCAGAACAGCCCATGCGCCATCCCGCCCAGCAGACGGATCACCACGATCAGTCCGTAACTCGGAGCAAGCGCGGTGAGGAGGTTACTCAGGCCGAGCACCGCCAGCACGATCACGATCACAGCGTGGCGCGGCCAGCGGCGGGTCAACGCGGTGAGTGGCGCAGTCGTTGCCACAACCGTGAACGCGAAGATCGTTACGAGCAGGCCGACAGCGGGCTCGCTGACATGCAGCGATGCGCTCATATCAGGCAGCAAACCCGTCGGGAGGGTCTCCCCTGTCACCGAGAGGAAGACAGCGGATGCGAGCACGATAAGGCCCGTCCATGGAAAGGGCTTTGCGGATTTCCCGCGCGTGGGATTTGTGACAGACATGACAGCTCGTGTTGACGAACGGCGTTCCCCGCGTTCGTGCTTCAGCCGATGGCGGGTCGACTACGCGCTGATGGGCGCGCCCAGGGCCGCACGGTGTCCGCCGACCGTCGCCCATTCTATCCGACGTCGCCCGCGGGCATCCGCTCGCATGCCATCGAAACCGCGCAAATCGTAGCTATGACGCATGGTTTGACGACGTATTGTGCGGGTTCGATGACAGATAACGCTCACGATCCAGCACGGTGGCGCGTACTCGAGCGATGAAGGCCGTCGGGTCGACGAATAGATCGTCGGCCGTCACGCGGATGACGTGCCATCCAGCGGCTTCGAAACGCTCCCGGCGGATGATGTCTGCACGGAAGCGCCGAGGATCCGTGCGGTGCCCATCACCCTCGTACTCGAATACGATTCGCCATTTGACGAATTTGAGGTCGGGATGCAACGTGTCAGCGCCACCATCGACAAGCGTCGGGTCGCCGATGAGTGGTTCGGGAAATCCGGATGCCACCAGCAGCAGCCTGGTCAACGTCTCTGGTCGCGAGTCGACCCTCGTGCGCAACAGGGGCAGCGCCATCCGCATGTTGCGTACGCCCCGCCCGCCGACACGCCGGCCGACTGCAGCCGTCAGTTCCGCCAAGCTCGAGAGCGGCGGCTCGCGACCGACATCCGTGCGCCTGCCTGAAATCAGGTAGTCGCCAACCGCAACCAGGTCCTCAAAACGCAGGGTCGTCGCGAGTTGGCACCAGGTGTCGGCCGGCGCGCACACCACGAAGCCAGCCACGCGCCTCCGCGATGCTAGGCAACGATCTTCGTGTCCGACAACGCCGCGACCTCTCGGCGGCTGTTGCCCTGGTGGCACCGCCACGTGCAGAACCCGCCGCTGTTCACGCGATGGCAGCGGTATCCGGTAGAGCAATCCTGCTGTCGCATGGCTGAATGCGTGCGAGGGAGCCATCAACACCGCATAGTCGCGGCACCATCCGATCACATCCTCGATTCGCTCGCCCGCGCTTCGCACACCGTGATGCGGACGCGCAAGATCACTCGAGCGAAGCCGGCCAGGAGTCACTCCCCTGCGTGTGGCATCCGAGACCAGGAAGGGACCGCTCGTAAATTCCGGCGGAAGTGCACGCGCTTTTCTCATCCAGAAATGGTGCCCGAAATGCGATCGCGGCCGTCAAAGTTATCCACAGCGCATCGAACCCGCACGAAATGTCGTCAAAAGCGTCGAGATGACGACGTTTTGTGCGGGTTCGTTGGAGAGCAACGCGGATGCGCGCGGCAGGCGGATGCGCGCAAAGCGCGTGCGCGCAAGGCCGGATACGCCACGACGGAATACGCTTAGCGCGTGGAACGTGACATCAGCACAGCGAGCAGCAACGCGAGCAGCGCAGCAGGCAACATCCCGATCACGCACTGGACGCTCACCCTCAGCTGCCTCGACCAGCCGGGCATCGTGCACGCCGTCAGTGGAGCAGTGGTCTCGGCACGCGGCAACATCACCGAAAGCCAGCAGTTCGCCAGCCTCGACACCGGACGATTCTTCATGCGCCTGCAGGTCGAGTCTGCTGCGTCCCGCGACGAGTTCACCACAGCACTCGCGCCGGTTGCCGAGCACTACGGCATGAGCTGGCAGCTCGACACGGTCGGTCGCCCGCTTCGAACGCTCGTGCTCGCATCCACCGCTGCTCACTGTCTGAACGACCTGCTCTTCCGTCAGCGTGGAGGCCAGTTGCCCATCGACATCCCGCTGATCCTCTCCAATCACGGAAGCCTGCGCGACCTGGCCGACTTCTACGGTGTGCCGTTCGAGTCGTTGCCCATCACGGATGCCGCAAGCAAGGCCGCGTTCGAGGCCCGAGTTGTCGAGGCGGTCGAGCAGAACGACATCGAACTGGTCGTGCTTGCGCGCTACATGCAGATTCTCTCGCCCGAGCTGTGCGCTCGCCTCGAAGGGCGAGCCATCAACATCCACCACTCGTTCCTGCCGGGCTTCAAGGGGGCGAACCCATACCGTCAGGCGCACGCGCGCGGCGTGAAGTTGATCGGGGCCACCGCGCACTTCGTGACGAGCGACCTCGACGAAGGCCCGATCATCGAACAGAACGTGCAACGCGTCGACCATGCGCAAACGCCTGCCCAACTGATCGCGATCGGACAAGACACCGAAAGCCGCACGTTCACCCAGGCCGTCACCTGGTTCGCGCAGAACCGCGTGCTGCTCGACGGGGCCCGCACCATCATCTTCCGCTGACGCCACACCCTAAACTGATCGGGTGACAGCTGCGCGCCCCGAAACCTCGATCGGCTTCAACGACATCCTGAGGTTCCTGCTCGAAATCTTTGCGATCATCAGCCTCGGCATCTGGGGATTCGTCGCCTGGCCGTTCGGCTGGAACATCATCATCGGCATCGGCGCACCGGTGATCGCCATCCTGTTGTGGGCGCTGTTCCGCTCCCCCAAAGCGGTGCTTCACATCGATCCGTTCGGAAAGGCGATCGTCGAGATTGCCGTCATGGCGACAGCTGCATACGCGTGGTGGGATCTCGGCCAACCCATCGTCGCCATCGTCTTCGCCGTCGTGGCCGCGGCCAGCGGCGTGATCAACGGTCGCAAGGAGTTCTCATGACCATCCCCGCGACCGAAACTGGGGAAGACTCCGAGCTGCCGCCTCGCGTCATCCACTCCGCGCGCAAACTCGACGCCGACGGCCTGATCGACGACTTCTGGTTGGCGACGGATGGCGCTCAGATCGTCGCCACAGGCAACGGCGGCGGATGGCAGCACCACACACAGGATGCTGTCGTCACGGATGCAGGCGGGCACTGGCTCACCCCTGGGTTCATCGACCTTCACGGGCACGGCGCGGGCGGCCACTCGTTCGACGATGGCCCTGATGAGTTGTTCCAGGCGCTCACAGCACATCGGGCCCACGGAACAACCCGCTCCGTGATCAGCCTTGTCGCCAACCCGCTCGCCCAGCTGCGGGAGTCTCTCGAGTACATCGCCGACCTGGCCGAGCTCGACCCGCTCGTGCTCGGCTCGCACCTCGAGGGCCCGTTCCTCGCGCCAGCCAGGCGAGGTGCACACAATCCGGACTTTCTTCGAGACCCTGACCCCGAGCTCGTCGAGCAACTCATCGGCGCTGCCCGCGAAACCCTGCTGCAGTTCACGATCGCGCCCGAGCTGCCGAACGCGCTTGAGACGATCGACGTGCTCGTCGAAGCCGGCATCGTTGTAGCGGTGGGTCACACTGAGGCCACAGAAGACCAGGCGCGCGCAGCATTCGACCGCGGCGCACGACTGCTCACCCACGCGTTCAACGCGATGCCGGGCATCCACCATCGGGCACCTGGCCCGATCGTCGCCGCGATGCAGGACGATCGCGTCGTCCTCGAGTTGATCCTTGACGGGTTGCACGTGCATCCGGACGTCGCTCGCCTCACATTCACCGAGGCTCCCGGCCGCGTTGCCCTGATCACGGATGCCATGGCCGCAGCCGGTTCGGACGACGGCGACTACCGACTTGGCACGTTGAACGTGACGGTCGCGGGCGGGCTCGCCGTTCTTTCCGGCACAGACACAATTGCCGGCTCAACGCTCACCCAGGATGCCGCACTACGCATCGCGATCGAGGCGGCCAACATCGAGCCGCATCGCGCGGTCGAAGCGCTCACGCTGACGCCTGCTCGCGTGCTTGGCCGTGAGCACGAGCTCGGCCTGCTCAAGTCGGGCTACGCCGCGGATGCTGTGCTGCTCGACCACGAGTGGCGGGTGCGAAGCGTGTGGGGTGCCGGCAAACAGCTGATCTGATGGTCGAGGTGTTCATTCGCAGAGGATGGCCCGCCCTGGTCGCTGCCGCGCTCATCGGTCTGGCGTTCGTGCCGGGAATCGAGCGGCAGGGCGTTGACGTCGCTGAGCTGCCCGACCGACCTCTGGACGCGCTCGGAATCGTGCTGATCTTTGCGCTCGGCGCACCCATCGCCCTTCTGCTGCGCTGGCCGGCTGTAGCCCTCACGATCACCGGTGCAGCGTTCTGCGCCTATGAATTGCTTCGGTACCCGACAACGTTCGCAGCCTTGGGGATGCTTGTTGCTGTGGTGGGAGCCGGGGCGCTCCTGGCCCGGTTCCGTGTGCTGACTGGCGCGGTGGGACTCGTCGTCTATGTGATGCTCGCCGCATCGTTGACGGTGATGGGGTCGCCAGCGAGTTGGCTCGACTTCAGCATGTTCGGACTCGTCCTGATCGCGCTATGGGCCTTCGGTTCGTGGATGCGTGCCCGGTCACGAGCTGCAGTGGAGCGGCGGGCCAGAGACGAGCGGGAGATCGTCGCTACTGAACGGGCACGCATTGCGCGTGACATGCATGACGTTGTCACACACCATGTGACGGCAATGGTCGTGCAGGCCGACGCCGCTCAATTCACCATCGACGACAGGGCCCGTTCGGTCACCAGCCTTGAACGGATCGGCGATGCAGGCAGGGCCGCCCTGGCAGATCTGCGGCTGATGCTCGCCGCCTTGGACGGTGCGCCAGACCAAAACGCGCCAGGCCAAAACGCGCCAGACCAAAACGCGCCAGACCAAAACGCGCCCAGCCATGGGAGGGAGCCGACGCCTGCCGATCTGAGCGATGTCGTCGAGCGAGCCCGCGCGACAGGACAACCGGTTAGCCTCGACGAGCACGGCACACCACAGGCGATGACCGGCGCTGCCCGGCTCGTGATCATCCGCGTCGTCCAGGAGAGCCTGACGAACGCACTCAAACATGCGACAGGCTCTGACACGCGCGTGCGTATCGAATACCGGAAGACGGGGGTCGAGGTTGAGATCACGACAGAGGCAAGCGTGAAACAGGGCATCGGAACGGGTTCTGGTCGCGGGCTGGTCGGGCTGCGCGAGCGGGTAGAGCTTGCCGGCGGAGAGTTTCGCGCTGGCGCCGTGGCTCACGGGTTCAGCGTGTATGCCAGAGTGCCGCTATGAGTGGCGCGGAACCGTCGGATCCCATCCGGGTGCTGGTGTGCGACGACCAGGAGATGGTTCGCACCGGATTCGTGACCGTGATCGATGCCCAACCCGATCTCGTCGTCGTGGGTGAAGCCGCGGATGGCGTCGCAGCCGTGCGCGAGGCACGCCGCACCAGGCCCGACGTCGTGGTTATGGACGTTCGGATGCCGGTCCAAGACGGCATCGAGGCCACCAGGCGCCTGACAGGGCCAGGTGTCACCGACCCGGTGAAGGTCCTCGTTGTCACGACATTCAACCTCGACGCATACGTGCTTGACGCGCTTCGCGCCGGTGCAAGTGGATTTTTGCTCAAAGACGCGCGTCCGGCTGAACTTGTGCACGCCATCCGCACCATCGCCCGCGGGGATGCGCTCGTCTCTCCGTCTGTGACCCGCACGCTGATCGGCCGATTCGGTGAGCGCATCCGCCCAGAGCACCCGTCCGACCATGCGATAGCGGCGTTGACCTCGCGTGAGAAAGAAGTCTTCCTGCTCATCGCGGACGGACTGTCGAACGCAGAGATCGCCGGTTCACTCGTCGTCAGCGTTGAGACAGTGAAGACGTATGTTTCGCGCATCCTGACCAAGCTCGAACTGCGAGATCGGGTGCAAGCTGTCGTGCTCGCGCACCGTTTGGGACTGGCGAACCTCAGCTGAACGCTGGCGCGAGCCGGTAGCTCGCAGGAGCTACCAGAAGTGTCCTCTCGTGGGTGACGAACCCCTGGCGCATTCTCCGTAATGTGCTCAGAGACGCACATCCCGCCGAAGAAGGAGCACCATTATGGAACCCGCCCGCACGATCCAAACGCCCAGCATCAAGCCGAGCATCGGCAGGCGCATCCTGTCTTTCCCCGTGACCTGGATGATCATCGGGGTCGTGTTCGTGTTCCTCACCGACGCCATCCTCGTCGGCATCGGATCCGAGCTTGACACCACGGGGATCATCGTGATGGCGCTCATCGGTGCCGCCGCGGGATTGCTGTTTTATACGCTCGTGATGAAATTCGTCGCGCGACGGTCACTACCGGAACTCGCCTTGAAACGCGCAGGCAAACAACTGCTCCTCGGCGGAATCATCGGTGCGGCATTCATCTCGGTGTCGTACTTGACGTTGCTGGCCACTGGCGTCTACACAGCCGTGTGGAATCCACAGAACGCTGCGACGGTCATCGCCGTCGCCGTCGCTGTGAATGCCGGGGCTGCGATCGTCGAAGAACTCACGTTCCGTGGACTGATCTTCCAAGGTGTCGAACAGCTTGGTGGCCGGTGGATAGCACTGGCGGCGACGTCGCTTCTGTTCGGCGGCGTGCACCTGCTGAACCCGGGAGCAACCTTGTGGAGCGGGCTCGCGATCGCGATCGAAGCCGGAGTCCTGCTCGGTGCAGCGTTCATGTGGCGCCGCAACCTGTGGTTTGTCATCGGACTGCACTTCGCATGGAACACCATCGAGGGACTGCTCGGGATTCCGGTCTCCGGGCACCGCGAACCTGGCTTGATCAGCACAACAGCACGAGGAGCCGACCTCATCACCGGCGGCGCGTTCGGCATCGAAGCCTCAATCGTCCCGGTGCTGATCAGCATCCTGCTTGCCGTAGCGATGCTGATCGCCGCGCGCAGGCGCGAGTGGGGCGCAGGCAAACAGCTGGTCTAATTCGAGCCGCAACGC
>DATMTC010000275.1:0-2594 GCA_035565115.1 Microbacteriaceae bacterium
AGTCCGACGCGCGAATACATTCGAACGCCCTGCAGCGCGTCGAGCTTGTCGATGTAGACGACCTCGCCAGCCTCGAACGCCGCCAAATGCACGGTCTGCCCGGTTTGGGCGTTCAGTCGTTCGAGGTGCTCGCGTGCGACAGCACGCACGTCACGCTGTTCAAGCGCAAGGCCCGCCAGGTCGAAGAGTCTGCTGCCGAGCCGATACCGGTGTGCAGCGTCGTGGGCGACGAATCGCGCTGACTCGAGCGTCTGCAACAGGCGCAACACGGTCGTCTTGTGCACGCCGACACGCTCGGCAAGTTCGTCAAGTGATCGGGGTTCGGACGCCACGGCCGACAGCAACTCGAGTGCTCGGGCGACGCTTTGACTCATGGCGTGATGCCGACCTGATCGTGCCCGACCTGATCGTGCCCCACCTGATCGTGCCCCACATGATCGTGCACGGAACGGAGCGCTCGCGCAGCCGTCAGATGTGCTGTGCGCATTGCTTCGCGGAGGTCGGCGGATGCTGCCAGCCCGGAAAGCAGGCCTGCCGCGAACGCGTCGCCTGCGCCGATGGCCTCGACAACATCGACGGAGGACGGTGAAACCTCCACGCGTGTGCTGCCGTCGAATCCGATCGCGGCGTGCGAGTCGTCTTTGACGACAAGCCAGCGGGGGCCAGGGAACATGCGTCGCAGCTCTGCGGGATCGCCGACCCCGAACACGGCGTTCGCCTCGTCTGATCCGAGCAGCGCGATGTCAGCCGCGTCAACGTACGCGCCCAGCATGCCGTGCGCGGCATGCGGTTTGTCGCGCCACAGCGCAGGCCGCCAATTGAGGTCGAAGCTGAGCAGCTGGCCGGTTCGCTTGCGTTCGAAGAGGGCGGTCTGCGTTGCAGCGGCCGAGGCGGACAGTGCTGGCGTGATGCCGGTGGTGTGCACAACGTCGGCAGCAGAGAGCGTATATGCCACAGAGGGAATGTCGAGGAACGCTGGGCTGAGTGCGCTGGAGGCCGACCCGGCTCGGTAATAGTGCATCCGGCTCGTGTTGGGCCCAAGATCGTCGGCCAGGCCGCTTGTTCCACCGACCTCTTTCAGGTAAACACCCGTTTCACGCACCGGATCGACATCGATCGCGGAAACATCAACGCCCAGGCTGGCAAGCGTTGCGGCGATGTAGCGACCGAACCCATCGGCGCCCACCCGGGTGATGACCGCGGACGGCGTTCCGAGGGCGGCAAGCGCGATGGCCACGTTCGTCTCGGCTCCACCGATGGATCGCGTGAAGGTGTCCGCGTGCTCGAGCGGTCCCGGCTGCCCTTGCACCAGAACCGCGAGCGCTTCACCGAAACACGCAATCGTCACGAAACTCTCCTTGCTTGCTTGTGCCGCGTTGACACCGGCTGTGACTGCACGATACTTTGAAGACAGAATTTCTGCAACCAACGTTGCATATGGTGCAATCACCGGGAGGGGGCAACACGAATATCGACGCGCAGGACAAATCTTTTCCTCCGAAGCTCTGGGGAAGCTCAGTCGACGAGGTCGGCGCTGCAGCGCTGCAGCTCTCCGCGTTTCAGACTCCCGTGCTCGCGCTCGACCGTCGAGCTCTGCAGCACAACACACGCGCGATGTTCGACTGGATCGCGGGCAACGGTCTGCAAATTGCGCCGCACGGCAAGACGACGATGGCGCCGAAACTCTGGCGACAGCTGGTTGATGCCGGCGCATGGGGCATGACCTTCGCAACGGGCTGGCAGGTTCAATGCGCGCGATCGTTCGGCATCGACCGGATCATGCTGGCTAACGCGCTGGTCGACCCGGTTGCCATCGACTGGATCTCGGCCGAGCTCGACGCGCATCCGGAGTTCGAGTTCTGCTGCTGGGTCGACAGCATCGACACCGTGGAGCGCATGGTCGCAGCGTTGCACGGCGGACAGCGCCGCATACCGGTGATCATCGAACTCGGCGCGACGGGCGGGCGCACCGGAGCACGCACGGTGGACGAGGCCGTGCTCATCGCAGACGCTGTGCGCGATAGCGGGGTGCTCGAGGTTGCAGGGGTTGGCGGGTACGAGGGTGCGCTCGCTCACGACAGAAGCCCGCACGGTGTGGCGCGGGTCGACGCATACCTCGACGAGATCGCACAACTGCACGCCCGCCTTGCCGGATCGGGACACTACGAAGACCGGATGCCGGTGGTCACGGCAGGAGGCAGTGCATATTTCGACCGGGTCGCCGAGCGTCTCGGCGCACTCAGCGGTGAAGCGGAAGTGGTGTTGCGCTCCGGGGCGTTCCAGATTCACGATGACGGTTTTTACGCTGGCATCACACCGATGGGAACGCTCGTCGGCGACACCCAGTTCCGTTCGGCCATGCACGCCTGGGTGCGTGTCGTGTCCAGGCCCGAGCCACGGCTCGCGCTGTTCGACGCGGGCAAACGCGACCTGCCATACGACGAAGGCATGCCGGTTCCGCAGCGCGTCGTCGGACTCGATGCCGAGCACAGCGGCGCAGTGCTGGCCGGAAGCGAAGTAACGGCGCTCAACGATCAGCACGGGTTCCTGCGGTTGGCTGACACACTGTCGGATGCCGAGGCCGGCCACGCGCT
>DATMTC010000276.1:0-6996 GCA_035565115.1 Microbacteriaceae bacterium
TGCCGGCCTGGCGCATCCTGCGATCATCGACTACCTGAAAAACCTGGGCGTCACAGCGATCGAGTTGATGCCGGTGCATCACTTCGTGCAAGACAGCCACCTGCTCGAAAAGGGCCTCTCCAACTATTGGGGTTACAACTCGATCGGCTTCTTCGCGCCGCACGGCGCATATTCCGCGTCAGGCGATGACGGCAGTCAGGTTAATGAGTTTCGGAACATGGTGAAGTCACTGCACGCCGCCGGCCTCGAGGTCATTCTTGACGTCGTCTACAACCACACGGCCGAGGGCAATCACCTGGGACCCACGCTGTCATTCAAGGGCATCGATAACGCGTCGTACTACCGGCTCGTGGACGACGACCCAGCCTCATACTTCGACACGACAGGCACAGGCAACAGTCTCAACGTCGGACATCCAGCGGCGCTCGGCCTGATCATGGACTCGCTGCGTTACTGGGTGAGCGTGATGCACGTTGACGGGTTTCGCTTCGACCTTGCCACGACGCTGACCCGTCAGGTCGGCTCGGCAGAACTGCACAGCGCATTCCTCACCCTCATCCAGCAAGACCCTGTGCTTGCACCTGTGAAGATGATCGCAGAGCCATGGGACACCGCCGGCTACCAGGTGGGCGGATTTCCTGCCACCTGGTCGGAATGGAATGGCAAGTTCCGCGACGATGTGCGTGATTTTTGGCACGGCTCTGACAATGTGCTCGGCACGTTCTCGCAACGCGTTCTTGGCAGCCCTGACGTCTATGAGGCCTCACGTCGGGCTCCACTGTCGAGCGTGAACTTCGTCACAGCGCACGACGGATTCACCCTGGCGGACCTCACCTCATATGAGCACAAGCACAACGCCGCCAACGGGGAAGACAACAAAGACGGCGAGGACGATAACCGGTCGTTCAATTGCGGTGTCGAAGGGCCGACGGATGACGAGGCCGTCAACGACCGCAGACGCAGGCAGCGCAAGAACTTTCTCGGAACACTTTTACTGTCAGCTGGCGTCCCGATGATCCTTGGCGGCGACGAAATGGGCCGAACACAGCGTGGCAACAACAACGCTTTTTGTCAGGACAATGAGATCTCCTGGTTCGACTGGGACAATCCAGACGCCGAGCTGCGCGACTTCACCTCGCGGTTGATCGCGTTGCGTCGGGATAACCCGGCATTGCACCCTGCCTGGTTCCGGCAGGCTCCAAGCGTCGGCGGCCCAGACACCGTTGAGACCGTGCGCTCCGACGGCAAGCCGTTCGAACCTGGCGACTGGGACAACCCGCTCGCCCGCTCTGTCACGTTCGTGCTGGGCCACACGGGCGCAGACTCGTTCGCGCTCCTTGTGAATGCTGCGCACAACGGCGTCGAATTCACGGTTCCGCCGGCCCCAGGCGAACCGTGGGAGCTGGTGATCTCGAGCGACGAGTCGCAGGCGGCCGCGCAGCACGTCGCCACGATCATCCTGAGCGAGACATCGTTCACGCTGCTGCGATCGCGAGCGAATGAGAGGCTGTCTAGATGAGCTCACCAGACGAGACCGACCCGCCGGCGATCACATATGACGAGGATCGGTACCCGGCACGCCCACGGCGATTGCGGCCACAGGCACAATTGCATGCCAGCGCCATCCGACGCTCGTTCACCGACCCCCGGGTCGCTGATGCATCGAATCCGTCCTATATCGAGTGGTTGAAGCGGCAGTCCATGCTCGGTGACGCAGACGTGCTTGGGCGCGGCCTTTCCGGTCAGCCGAGCATGTGGCGCAACTCGTATGCACGGCCCGACGCGCGGCGCGCGATCCGCATCGCATCCGTGTGGTTCACCGCATACCCGATCTCGCTGATCACAGCGCCAGGGCAGTCGTATCTCGGTGCGCTCGGCAGCGAAGACCTCTGGCGCGCCTTCGAATTCATCGGTATCACGGCCGTTCACACCGGACCGGTGAAACAGGCCGGTGGCATCACCGGCTGGACGCAGACGGCAAGTGTCGATGGACATTTCGACCGGATCAGCACCCAGATCGATCACGCATTCGGGCTTGAGGAGGAATTCCGGCAGCTGTGCGACATCGCGGACCAGCACGGCGGCAGCGTGATCGATGACATCGTGCCGGGCCACACCGGCAAAGGCGCCGATTTCAGGCTCGCCGAAATGGCATACAAGGATTACCCGGGCATTTATCACATGGTCGAGATTCCTGAGGAGAGCTGGTCGCTGCTGCCCGACGTGCCAGAGGGGAGTGACGCGGTGAATCTTGATGCGGAAACGGAGGCTCTGCTTGCCGCGGAGGGCTTCATCATCGGCCAGCTGCAACGAGTGATCTTCTATGCGCCGGGTGTCAAAGAGACCAATTGGAGCGCGACGGCGCCGGTGCTCGGGGTCGACGGGCGAACACGACGCTGGGTGTATCTGCACTATTTCAAGCAGGGCCAGCCATCGATCAACTGGCTCGACCCTACGTTCGCTGGAATGCGTCTGGTCATCGGCGACGCACTGCATTCGTTCGGCGACCTCGGCTCAAGCGCGCTGCGACTCGACGCCAACGGGTTCCTCGGTGTGGAGAAAAGCGCTGAGGGACTGCCGGGCTGGTCGGAGGGCCACCCGCTGTCAGAAGCGGCAAACCACCTCATCGCAGGCATGGTGCGTAAGGTTGGCGGCTTTTCGTTTCAAGAACTGAATCTCGCAATCGAGGACATTCGAGACACGGGTCGGGTCGGTGCCGACCTGTCATACGACTTCATCAATCGACCGGCGTATCACCATGCACTTGCCGTGGGCGACACGGAGTTTCTTCGGCTGACGCTGAGAGCGTCACTGTCGGTCGGGGTCGATCCGGTCGGCCTCGTGCACGCGCTGCAAAATCACGACGAACTGACATACGAATTGGTTCACTGGGCGACCAAGCACCGGTCGGATGTCTACACGTTCCGCGGCGAGGAAATCAGCGGAACCGAACTTGCAGAGACGATCAGGGCCGACCTGCTCCGAACCCTGACCAGCCCAGGCGCAGATTACAACTTGGTTTTCACCACGAACGGAATCGCCTGCACGACAGCGTCTGTCATTGCCGCTGCGCAGGGATTCAGCACGCTCGACGCCATCGGCGACGACGATATCGAGGGGATCGTCCAGGCACATCTGCTGCTCGCGATGTTCAATGCGTGGCAACCGGGTGTCTTCGCGCTGTCGGCATGGGATCTTCTCGGAATATTGCCGTTGCCGGCCGATGCCGTCAAAGACCTCATCAACACGGGGGATACACGCTGGATTCACCGCGGAGCACACGACCTCACCGACGCCAATCCGGAGTCTGCGATGTCGAGCTCTGGAATGCCGCGAGGCCGTTCCCTGTATGGGTCTCTGACGCACCAGCTCGCGTCACAGAACTCATTCGCGGTGCGCTTACGGCGCATCCTGCATATCAGAAGCGAATACGGCATCGACATCGGCAGCCAGGTCGACATCCCCGATGTCGCACACCCCGGCATGCTCGTCATGGTGCACCGCCTCGACGAGGGTGTCGTAGACAACACGGATGCTCAGCTTCAGGTGACCGTGCTGAACTTCAGCGCTGAAGAGATTGAGGGGACCGTGCGCTCGGATGTGCTGCCGCCCCGTCGCTCGGTCACCGACGTCGATAGCGGCCAGGAAATCGGCCGCGTCGACGACTTGAACAGTTTCGCCGTTCAGCTGGCGCCGTATTCCGGTCTGTTTCTCACGATCAGCACGGTCGACGACGTGCCAACCACGACCCAAGCGATTCCGCGGATCGGCGGGATGTAGGGCGCCTACGCCGCGCGAGTACCGCTGCGTGACGCATTGTCACCGCCTGTGGCACGACGGCGTGCAGCATCCGCGGTCGCGCGCCACGAGACCAGCAACGCTTCGAGTTCCGTATTGGTCATCTCGCTCGGGTGATTCGACAACTCATCGGCGAATCGCGCGCGATCGGCTGGGGCGAGGAAGCGTGCCCATGGGAACGCCCCGAGAACACGTGTCTCGGTTTCGAGTGCACGACGTGCCGAATCATCGGCACCTGAGGATGCCCGGGAGGCTGCCGCCTGCGAAGTGCGGTCGTTCGATTTCTTGCTCATAAGTTTTTGTGCAGCGGCCCCGGATGACGAAGCCGCGCGGTTTCGTTTTGTTTCCATCACATCAATAACAACGCGTCAGGCCACTTTATTCAATTCCTGTTCAACTTTTCCACAGCTGACGGACAGGCGCGCTTTTGCTCTCCTGCGCTTCAGGAGAGAGACTGAGAGTTATGACCAACCCGGCTGCCGGCGAGGCAGCATCCGCAACGCAGTCCCCCACCCCCGCAGATGAACAACCCGATGGCTTCACGCTGTGGGCGGTGCTCCGCCGTGATCCCGCACACCCTGACGACCTTGACGGCACTGACGTGCCGACCGCCGTCGAGCAACTCGACGCGATTGTGCGCTCCGTTGAAGACGAGGGGGTGACCATCCGCGGATTCTACGATGTCTCGGGGTTCAAGGCGGATGCCGACCTCATGATCTGGATTCACGGACCTGTCGCCGAGACTCTGCAGTGGGCGCTTCGTCAACTGCGTCGCAGCCGGCTGCTCGCATCCCTGCTGCCGACCTGGAACGCCATGGCCGTGCACCGAGGAGCCGAGTTCAACAAGGCGCACATTCCCGCGTTCTTGCGCGGCGTTCCCGCCAAGACCTGGCTTGCCGTTTATCCGTTCGTGCGCAGCTACGACTGGTATCTGCTGCCAGACGAAGAGCGAAGCAAGATGCTCTCCGATCACGGCCGCAAGGGCGCAAGCCACCGCGGCGTGCTGGCAAACACTGTTGCGGCCTTCGCGCTCGGCGACTACGAATGGGTGCTTCCGATCGAGTCGGATGAACTCGTCGAACTCGTCGACCTGATGCGCGACCTGCGCGCGACGGATGCTCGCATGCACGTGCGCGAGGAGGTCCCGTTCTACACGGGAAGGCACATCCAGACGGCCGAAATCCCCGAGGTGCTGCAGTGACGGCATACGACGGCATTCTTCTGTCGAGCTTCGGCGGCCCGGAGGGGCAGGACGACGTCATCCCGTTTCTGCGGAACGTCACGCGCGGCCGCGGCATCCCCGATGAGCGTTTAGAAGAGGTGGCCACCCACTACAGGCATTTCGGTGGCATCAGCCCGATCAACGCGCAGAACCGTGACCTGAAGGCAGCGATCGAGGGCGAGCTCGCGCGGCGCGGCATCGACCTGCCGGTGTACTGGGGCAACCGCAACTGGGCGCCGTACTTCACGGATGCCGTCCGAGAGGCGCACGAGGCCGGTGACGATCGGCTGCTCGGCCTCGTGACCAGCGCATACACGTCGTACTCGGGTGTTGGACAGTACCGAGAGGACTTCGAGAAGGCGCTGGCCGATACCGGCCTCGCATCGACCATGACGATCGATCGCATTCGTGAGTTCTTCGATCATCCGGGTTTTGTCGCTCCGCTTGTCGAGGGTGTTCGCTCGGCTCTCGAGAAGACGACGGCGGAGCGTGTGCACGTGCTGTTCGTGACGCACTCCATTCCGACGTCGGCAGCAGACGAATCAGGTCCGCAGTTCGGTCCTGGCGGCGCGTATGTCGCCCAGCACAAGGCGGTCGCGGAGTACATTTCTCGCGAGGCAGCCCCAGGCATACCGTTCTCGCTCGTCTACCAGTCGCGTTCCGGCAATCCGCGCACGCCATGGCTCGAGCCCGATATCAACGATGCGATCGACGATCTGGCGGCAGCAGGCGCAACGGATGCCGTGATCATCGTGCCGTTCGGGTTCGTCAGCGACCACATGGAGGTGCTCTGGGACCTCGACAACGAGGCGAAGCAGACCGCGGCGAGCCACGGCATCCGCTCTGAGCGCGTGCCGACGCCCGGCGTGCATCCTGCGTTCGTTTCTGGTCTCGTCGACCTGATCGAAGAACGGTTGAACGACGTGCAGACTGCCGACCGGCCGCATGTCACAGCGCTCGGCCCGTGGCCAGACCACGACAGCGTTGGGGCGGCCTCGGGGGCACTCGCGTTATGACGGCAGCGCTGCGTGTCGGAACGCGCGGAAGCGACCTCGCCCTTGCGCAGACCAAGGTGGTCGCTGCGGCGCTCGGCAAAGCAAGCGGCCGTGAGGTCGAACTGGTGACCGTGACCACGCACGGCGACACATCGCGGGAGTCGCTTGCGACGCTCGGTGGCACAGGCGTTTTCGCCAGCGCCCTGCGCGAGTCGCTGCTTGCAGGCGATTGCGACGTGATCGTGCATTCGCTCAAGGACCTGCCAACGGCTGAGCATTCTGGGCTGGTGATCGGGGCGGTTCCCCGTCGAGCGGATGCGCGCGACGTGCTGTGCGCTAGCGCAGAACTGCGAGCGGCAGGCACGGCCACGCTCGAGAAACTGCCTGCGGGATCCCGCATCGGCACCGGATCGCCGCGCCGCGCTGCTCAGTTGCGGGCAGCGCGCACAGATGTCGACGTGATCGACATCCGCGGCAATGTCGACACCCGACTCGGCCGGCTGACAGCGACAGCGGATGCCGAACGGCTCGACGCCATCATCCTGGCAGCCGCAGGTCTCGGCAGACTCGGCAGATCGGATGCCGCGAGCCAGAGCTTTTCGCTCTCCGATTGGCCGACAGCTCCGGGTCAGGGCGCGCTTGCCCTCGAGGTGCGTGACGGCGACCAGCGCGGGTCTGACGCGCTCGCCAAGGCCCTCGCATCCGTGAATCATGCAAGCACGCGAGCCACGGTGACCGCCGAGCGTCTTGTGCTCGCTGGACTCGAGGCAGGCTGCTCTGCGCCGATCGGCGCGACCGCCCTGATCGAAGACGGACTGCTGTTTGTCACGGCAACCGTGTATAAAACCGACGGAACGAAAGCGTTGACAAGCTCGCACGCGACGAGCCTCGAGGGCGCTGCACCGCACGCGCTGCTCGCCGCCGCTGGGGATGCCGCGTCGCGGGTCGTCGCCGAGTTGCTCGATGGCGGCGCTGCAGAGC
>DATMTC010000277.1:0-3777 GCA_035565115.1 Microbacteriaceae bacterium
CGTCGTGCTTCTTGCAACGGCGACCGTCGGCTGGTTCATCCCGTCGCTGACGTTTGTCGGCGCGATCGTCGGTCTCGGGCTCGGACTCGTCAACGCGTTCAAGCGCAATCCGTCCGCTCCGCTGATCATCCTGTATGCCGCAGCACAGGGTCTGTTCGTTGGTGGCATCTCCGCGATCTTCGAAGCCAATTGGGGCGGCGTGGTCATGCAGGCTGTCGTCGCGACGTTCGCGGTCTTCGCTGTGACGCTCGTGCTGTTCGCCAGTGGCAAAGTGCGCGCGTCGAAGAAGGCGACCAAGGTCTTCCTCATCGCGATGATCGGCTACGTGGTGTTCAGCCTCGTCAACGTCGGGCTCATGATCTTCGGCGGAGTTAGCAGTGACCTCGCGTTCGGGCTTCGCTCGGCGACAGCCTTCGGCATCCCGCTCGGCATCATCATCGGCATCCTCGCGGTGCTGATGGCGGCATACTCGCTCGTGCTCGATTTCGACTTCATCAAGAACGGCGTGCAGAACCGCGCACCGCGCAAGATGGGTTGGTATGGCGGATTCGGCCTGATGGTCACGATCATCTGGCTGTACGTCGAGTTCCTGCGTCTGTTCGCGCTCGGTCGCAACTAGCCCCACCGCAACTCGCGGGAGGGGCAGCGGCGAAATCAGTCCTCGGTGTGCGACCCGCTTGCCATACCCTCCTTGATCGCATCCATCACGGTCGAGTCGGCGAGCGTCGTCACGTCACCGATCTCACGATTCTCGGCGACATCGCGGAGCAGTCGGCGCATGATTTTGCCGCTGCGCGTCTTCGGCAGCTCCGCGACGACCATCACCTGCCTGGGGCGGGCGATCTTCCCGATCTGGGTGACGACGTGCTCGCGCAGCTCTGCCACAACGTGCGGCCCGCCATCCGATGCCTCACTGCGCAGGATGACGAACGCCACGATTGCCTGTCCCGTGACGTCGTCGCTTGCTCCGACGACGGCTGCCTCTGCCACCTTCTGATTCGACACGAGTGCGGACTCGATCTCCGTCGTCGACAGCCGGTGGCCGGAAATGTTCATGACGTCGTCGACTCGGCCGAGCAGCCAAATGTCGCCATCCTCGTCCTTCTTGGCACCGTCACCCGCGAAGTACTTGCCTGGGAAGCGCGACCAGTACGTGTCGATGTAACGCTCGTCGTCGCCCCAGATCGTGCGCAGCATGCTTGGCCACGGTTCGGTGAGCACGATGTATCCGCCTTCACCGTTCGGCACCGAGTTTCCTCGCGAATCTACAACGTCTGCAACGATCCCTGGCAGCGCACGCATCGCAGCTCCCGGCTTCGTCGCCGTCACTCCCGGCAGCGGGCTGACCATGATCGAGCCGGTCTCGGTCTGCCACCAGGTGTCGACGACGGGCGTGTTGTCGTGCCCGACGTTGTGTCGATACCAGACGAACGCCTCAGGGTTGATCGGCTCCCCGACCGAGCCGATCACCTTCAGGCTCGACAGGTCGTACTTGGCCGGAATCTGCGCTCCCCATTTCATCAGCGTTCGGATGGCGGTCGGCGCGCAATACAGCTGAGTCACCTTGTATTTGTCGATGATCTCCCACCACCTGCCCTGATGCGGCGAGTCGGGCGTGCCCTCGTACATGACCGAGGTCGTTCCGTTGGCCAGTGGCCCGTAAACGATATAGCTGTGCCCGGTGACCCAGCCGATGTCTGCCGCCGTCCAGTAGACATCCGTCTCCGGCTTCAGATCGAACACACTCCACTGGGTGTATGCGCACTCGACGAGATATCCGCCTGTTGTGTGCAGGATGCCTTTCGGCTTGCCCGTGGTTCCCGACGTGTACATGACATAGAGCGGATGCTCGGAGTCGAAGAACTCAGGCTCATGTTGGGTGGATGCCTTCTCCACCGTGTCATGCCACCACACGTCGCGGCCATCGACCCAGTCGACGTCGCCTCCCGTTCGCTTCACAACCAGCACGGTGTCGACATCCGCACCGTCTGCGATCGCCTGGTCAACCGCCGGTTTCAGCGGAGTCGGGTTGCCCTTGCGGAATCCGCCATCTGCCGTGATCACAACACGCGCCTCGCAGTCTGCGATGCGGCTGCGCAGGGATTCGGCTGAGAACCCACCGAACACGACCGTGTGCGGTGCTCCGAGTCGTGCGCAGGCCAACATGGCGACGACCGTCTCGGGGATCATCGGCATGTAGATCGCAACACGATCGCCCGTCTTCACGCCGAGCTCGGTCAGCGCGTTTGCGGCCTGGCAGACCAGTGCGGTCAACTCCGAATATGTGATCACCCGGCTGTCGCCTCGATCACCTTCGAAGTAGTACGCGACCCGTTCGCCGATGCCCGCCAGCACGTGCCGATCGAGGCAGTTGTATGCGGCGTTCAGTTTGCCGCCGACGTACCACTTCGCAAACGGCGGATTCGACCAGTCGAGCGTCTGCTTCCACGGTTCGGCCCAGGCAAGTCGCTTGGCCTGTTTGTCCCAGAACGCGAGTCGGTCAGCGTCGGCTTCCGCGTATGCGTCTTCGTGCACGTTCGCCTGCGCCGCGAAAGCATCCGACGGCGGGAACGTTCGATTCTCGCGCAGAAGATTCGCAATGGTCGGTCCGTCGGCTTCGGTGTCTGACATCGTTTCTCCTTATCGGGCTAGCGGAACAAGTGGGAGCAGGGTGCGCTTGAACGTGAAGTTCGTCACCGTCGCGAACGACGCATACCAGGCGAACAATGCGGTGAGCACACCGAGGTAGCCGCCCAAGATGGCCATGCCGGATGACCCGGCGAACTCACCGATCGCCAGGGCGAAATAGGTCAGGGTCAGGCAGACGAACACCAGGAACACGATGAGGTTCGTGCGGAACGCGGCGATCGTCATGTACAGCGTGAAGATTCCCCATGCGATCAGGTACATCCCGACGCCCTTGCCTGCGTCGGCTGCAGGGAGCTTGGTCGCAGTGCTGAGATACCAGAAAGACATCCAGAATCCGCCATACGAACAGAACGCGACGGCACCGAAGGTGTTGTGGTTCGCGAACTCCCAGACGCCGGCGATCACTTGCACGGCGCCGCCGTAGAAGAGAGCAAGACCGAAGACGACGCCGGTTACGGATGCTGGAATCCACCCTGCGTTGGCGGCGCTGAGCACAAACGTCGTCAGAGCGAAGGCGGCGAGCCCAAGCGCGGCCGGGTCCCCGAATGGAACGGAAATCGGAGCGGTCGCAACGGGCTGAGACGGAACAGCTGCGTGATTCACTTCGTGTGCTGACATCAGAAGTCAACTCCTTAGTGGCCGGCATCATCGCCGGTCGAACGCTTTCCACGTTACGCTCACCGTATTCCCAGGTCCACCCCTGGCTACGACAGCTAGAGCACTACTCCCACTCGATGGTGCCGGGCGTCGCGACTCAAATGCAACCGTTCCTGGGGAGCCCCGGTGGTCGAGTAGCGAGCGCCAGCGAGCGTATCGAGACCCCGCGAGCGACCTTGGGTCCGCACCGCAGACCGGGTTGCGGGGTCTCGATACGCGGCTCGCTGCGCGAGCAGCTACTCGACCACCGCAATCGTGCGGCGGCCTCATCAGGGCATCGCTCGAGCACCGAGACTGCCTGGCCACCCTACTCAGGGATCGTAGCGCGTCACTCCCACTCGATGGTGCCGGGCGGCTTCGACGTCACGTCGAGCACAACACGGTTGACGCCGTCGACCTCGTTCGTGATGCGGTTTGAGATCTTCGCAAGCAGGTCGTATGGCAGGCGCGTCCAGTCCGCGGTCATCGCGT
>DATMTC010000278.1:0-4064 GCA_035565115.1 Microbacteriaceae bacterium
CCGGTCGCGTCGAACACGGCTCGCGGCAAAAGCACGGCACCCTCCCAACATGAGAAGACGTTGCTTGACTGCGTCGACTCGCCCTTGCGGATGCGAGGCACCCACCGCCGCGGCGACGTTCGACCGCTCGGGTCGACCACGCGAGGCTGCACCAACCCGATCTGCGGATCTGCTCTGATCAGCTGCACGCTGGTCGCCAGGAAGCTGCTGGATGGAAGCCACGCATCGTCGTCCAGAAAGAAGATGTACTCCCCTGTCACGAGCGGAACGCCGCGATTCCGTCCGGCCGGGATGCCGAGGTTCTCGTCGAGCTTCAGCGTTTTGGCTGCTGCAGGAAGGGGCGGCATCGCTTCGGCCGGATCCCAACCGTTGCCAACCACAACAACGTCGAGTTCGACGTCGCGCTGATCGAAGATGCTTTGCACGCCTCGCGCCAGATCGTCAGGGCGTTTGCCCTGGGTCAGCACGACGACGCCAACCGTGGCCGGTGCGCCGAGGCTAGCCCGGCCGCCTCTACGAACGGACACGTTTGGATGCCATGATCGCAACGAAATGACCGATCAGCGCCAGGAGCGCAAGCGGAACGAGCACGCCGACCAACACGCGACTGGCCAACGCCTGGCCAACGAAATGGCCGATGATCGCGGTCACGAACGCCAAGATCGTCAGTTCGACCGAGTGATAGAGCCGATGGAACGGCACGAACCGCGCGATACTGCGCAGCTTTGCTACGACCCCCTGCGTGACAGCGGATGCACTCTTGGTGTCCGCCAGTTTGGGCAGTCCAGCGTTTGCACGTGCCACGTGGACCATGTCGTTGAGCGCCTTGTTCAACACAATGAACAACGCGAGCAGTGTGCCGAGTGTCGTCCACACGTAATCCTCTGGCAGCATGATCGGATAGGCGGCTGCCCTCAGGCCGAGAACGATGGGAATCAACGCCTCGGTCGTGTAGTGCCCGACCTTGTCAAGAAAGACACCGGCAGGCGACGACGTGCCGCGCCACCTTGCAACTTCGCCATCCGCGCAGTCGACGAGCATCTGGAACTGGCCGAGCACGAGCGCGATCGCTGCGCCCCAGATGCCTGGGATCAGAAGCGCCGCGGCGGTGGACCAGCCGACGATGATCATCAGCGCCGTCACGCCGTTTGCGGAGATGCGCGTTTTCAGTAGCACCCAGGTCAGATACGGGGAGAGGTCGCGCAGGTAGAGGGATGCCGTCCAGTGTTCGGCGTTAGCGCGGGAACGCACCTCGGGCGGCTGTGCCACGGCCCGTAGCTGCGCGATCGACGTCGGGCGGTCGCCGTGACCGCGCGGGTCAGGGCTGACCGGTCGGTGTGCTGTCGGTGGCTCGTTCGACATAGCTACCTTCCCGTGTGCGCTGAAATATTGCGCGTGAGTGCGAGAAATCCGAGCACGAACCCGATCCCCCAGCAGAAATGGATGCACGGCAAGACTATGAGATACCAGAGCGTTGCGCGAAGGCCGAGACTGCGCGCCTGCCCGGCGGCGGCGGCGAGCACGATCAGCAGGTAGAAGGCCGGGACGATGAAACCCAGCGTGAGCCACGCAGCCGCGCCTGCTGCCAGCTGAATCAGCCCGATGATGCCAAGGATCGTGCCGACGGTCACCGCGAGCACCATCACGGGCGGGGCGAAGTAGCGGATGCCATTGGCCGCCGGAAACCGCCTGGCCAGTTCGCCGCGCCACAGGCCGGTCGAGACGAACTGTCGCGCAAGCCTGCTCAACGATGGGCGAGGCCGATACACGACCTTCAACCGTGGGGTGAACCAGACGGTGCCCCCGCGAGCGCGTAGGCGCCGGTTGAGCTCCCAGTCCTGGCCGCGCTTGATTCCTTCGTCGAAGAGCCCGGCCTCGATCAGGCTGGAGCGCTTGAACACGCCGAGGTAGACCGTTTCGGCCGGCCCCTCCTCTCCACCGACGTGCAGCTTGGTGCCGCCAAGACCGATCTTGCTGCCGTATGCCTGCGCCACGGCACGCTCGAACGGCGTCGTTCCCTGAGCATCCATGACGCCCCCGACGTTGTCAGCATCCGTGCGCAGCAGCGTCTCGACGGCGATACGTGTGTAGTCCGGTGGCAACACCGAGTGCGCGTCGACCCGAATGACGACCGGGTACGTCGAGGCGAGGATCGCAATGTTCAGCCCTGATGGGGTTGATCCCACCTCGTTCTCGAGCACGCGGATGCGCGGATCCGCTGCAGATAGTTCCGCGAGGAGTTCCGTTGTGCCGTCGATGCTCGGGCCAAGCGCAAGCGCAACCTCGATCGGGCCCGCATAGTCCTGCCCGAGCAGGCTGTCGACTGCAGCGCGCACGTGCGTGACCTCGTTAAGGACCGGCATCACATATGACACCCCGGGCAGTTCGTCTGCGTCATTCGGGTGCGCGTCGCTCAGCTGCGCCATGTCATCCACTCGTTCTCGGCTCGGTTGAGCCTATCAGCCTGGTTCCGTGCGAACTGTGACGGCGCGCGTTCGCAGATTCGCCCGCACGACACTGCCGTGCGGGCGAACGAGGCGACTGCGAGACTACTGCGTCAGCTCTCCGAGCTTCACATCGACCGTGTACGGCTTGCCGTCACGCACGTAGGTGAGCTTCGTCTCAGCACCTGCTGCAAGCGCACGCACCTGGGCGGTGAGATCCGTCGGGCTTGTGATCGGAATTCCGTTGAAGTTCGTCACGACATCCCCACCCTTGAGCCCCGCCTTGTCGGCTGGACCACCCTGGGTCACCGAGTCGATGAGAGCCCCGACCGTTGTGCTTGATGCATCGGCCGTCGCATCCTTCACCGTGGCTCCGAGCAGGCCGTGAGTCGCCTTGCCGTTGGTCTTCAGTTCCTGTGCAACGCGGCTTGCCAGATCGGACGGGATTGCGAAGCCAACGCCGATGCTGCCGGACTGCGACCCATCGATGCTGCTTCCGCCTGCGTTGGCGATCGCCACGTTGATGCCGATCACCTCACCCTTCGAGTTCAGCAGGGCGCCGCCGGAGTTACCCGGGTTGATTGCCGCGTCAGTCTGGATAACAGGAAGCGAGATCGTTGAGTTCGCCGACCCCTGCTGAGACTGTCCCTGACCGGGCAGGTCGAAGTTCCACAGGTTTCCGTTACCGCCGTTGTCACCGTTGTCGCCGTTGTCGCTTGACTTAGGCGCGGCAGACGAGGCGATCTGGATGCTTCGGTTCAAGGCGCTGACGATGCCGTCGGTCACCGTGCCGGACAAGCCAAGCGGCGCTCCGATGGCAACAGCGCGGTCACCGACGTTGAGCTTCGATGAATCGGCGAACGTGGCAGGAGTCATGCCGCTCGCGTTCTCAAGCTTGATAACCGCGAGGTCGACGATCGGGTCAGTGCCGATGACCTTTGCGCTGTAGAGCTTGCCATCGTTGTCTTGCACCTGGATCTTCGGATTCGCGATCTCACCGTCAAGCGTGACCACGTGGGTGTTGGTGAGGATGTAGCCGTCATCGGTAAGCACGACGCCGGAGCCGGATCCGGCCTCCTGGCTGCCCCGCACTGAAATAGTCACGACGCTTGGAGATGCCTTGGCAGCCACGGCCGTCACCGGGGTCGCATCCGCGGCGTTGTTCACGGTGATGTTCTGCGCGCCTGTCGACTGTGAGGGTCGGGCAGAGCCATTCTGGCTCGCCTGAAAGACGCCCATCACTCCCGCGCCAGAGGCGCCACCGATCAGCGCCCCGACCGCGAGTGCCGCGACAACAAGGCCGACGCCACGCTTCTTGGTCTGCTTATCCGTCGTGCCGGTAGTGGTGTGCGATCCGGTTGGCCCGCCGGCATATGGTGGCTGGCCTGCGTACGGCGGCTGGCCAGCGTATGTCCCGTATGCCTGGCCGGGTGTCGGCTGGCCTGGTGCCGGCTGACCTGGTGTCGGCTGGCCTGCTGCCGGCTGGCCTGCTGCCGGCTGGCCGAATGCGCCATGCCCGTAGTCTGCGGTCGGATATGCAGCGGTCGGCTGCTGCTGCGTCGCTTGGTGAGCCTGCGGAGACTGAGGAGCGGTCTGCGGCGCAGCCCACGAGTGTTGCTG
>DATMTC010000279.1:0-1878 GCA_035565115.1 Microbacteriaceae bacterium
GGGCGCTGGCGGTCCAGCCGGCGTCGTCGCAGAAGTGGTGGAGGCCGCCGACGACGGCGACAGCATTGCCGGGGCGATCGTGCGCGCGGCAGAAGGTGGATCCGTCGCGGCGAAGCAGGCATGGAACGGTCTTGCCGCCGCATGGTTCGTCGCGACCGAATCGGGAGCGCCACTTGCGCCTTGTTTGCGCGATCTCGCATCCGCTTTTCGGTCCATCGGGCAAACGCAACGCGACCTGCAAGTGGCGCTTGAGAGCCCTGCAGCGACCGCTCGGCTGGTGATGGCGCTGCCCGTCATCGGTGTTTTGTTCGGCATGGGTCTGGGGTTCAACACCCTTCAGACCCTGTTCACGACCATGCCGGGCCTGGCCTGCTTGGCAGCCGGAAGTGTTTTGATGATCCTCGGCGCTGCCTGGAACAAGCGGATGGTTCGCCGGGCGACTCCGAAGGAGATGACGCCTGGCCTGTCGGTCGATCTCATGGCGATCGCGATGATGGGCGGCGGATCCGTCGATCGCGCGCGTGCAATCGTCGGTGAGGCGCGGAAACGCTTCGCAGTGGTCGACGCGAGCGAACACGCGATCGATGGTGTCATCGACCTCTCGAATCGCGCGGGAGTGCCAGCTGTCGAACTCTTGCGTAGCGAGGCTGAGCAGGCGCGCCGTCAGGCAAGGTCGAGCGGCCAGCGCGGCGCGGCATCGCTTGCGGTGCGGCTGATGATGCCACTGGGCGTGTGCGTGCTGCCTGCATTCATGCTGCTCGGTGTCGCTCCATTGCTGCTCGCGATCATCTCCTCAACAGTCGCCGCTATCTAGACATGTCCACAGATCCGCTGAAAGTGCCACAAGGCGCCGCGGATCTCGCCCAGACTGGAATTGCTCGCGCCACACAACCCGCCTCACGCGAGGCAGAAGAGGGAAAAATCATGAAGAAACGTGCTGACGCGACATCGATGCTCCTTCGGGTGCGCGACCGGTTGCGCGACGATGACGGAGCCGCCACCGCAGAATACGCTGTGGCAACAATGGCAGCAGTCGGGTTCGCTGGCTTGCTTGTGGTGATCCTGCGGGGCG
The DNA here is from genome assembly GCA_035565115.1 of Microbacteriaceae bacterium. Taxonomy (GTDB): domain Bacteria; phylum Actinomycetota; class Actinomycetes; order Actinomycetales; family Microbacteriaceae; genus Rathayibacter_A. The sequence goes on from DATMTC010000279.1 coordinate 1,073, forward strand.
ACGAGGTCCGTGGGATCTTGACGGACCTCGTGCGCCGTGCACTCTCGGTTTCGGTCTGACACCGGCAGCGTCACTGCGGAGTTCGCGACGCTTGTTCCTGCCGTCCTGCTTGTTCTCGCGTTCTGCCTCGGGGCCGTTCAGGTGGTAGCGCAGCAGGTGCGCATGACGGATGCCGCGGCCGACGGCGCCAGATCGCTTGCCCGTGGCGACAGCGAAGCTCGAGCGGCAGCGCGCGTGCACACGTCAGTCGCTGGTGCTGCGATGGCGAGCAGCCGCGAAGGAGAGTTCGTGTGCGTGCGGTTGAGTGCGCCGGCCAACTTCGCGCCAGCTGCAGCTGTCGGGGTTGCGGTCGATGTCAGGAGTTGCGCGCTGGCCGGCGGACTCTGATGCGGCGATTGGGTGAAGAGCGCGGATCAGGAACGGTCCTGTCCGTTGCTGTGCTTGCAGGCATCCTGGCCGTCGTTGGCATGGTGATACCGGTGAGTCTCGCGCTGGCGGTCAAGCAGCGCGTGGTGGGCGCTGCTGACGCCGCCGCTCTCGCTGCCGCAGACACGGCATCCGGTTTCGCCGCGGGATTTCCGTGCGACGCTGCAGCGAAGGCCGCTCGGCTCAACGGTGCCGAACTGGGCAGATGCGACGTTGACGGGCTGGTGGCAACGGTGACGGCACGGGCGGGATACCTGGGATTGGAGGTCAGCGTGGCAGCGCGTGCCGGGCCACCCGGAAGCTGACAAAAGTGGATTACCGGCCTGGCCGCGACCCGCGGTCGTCCAGGGGACCGGCAGCCGCGGTCGTCCGGGGCGACC
>DATMTC010000280.1:0-1704 GCA_035565115.1 Microbacteriaceae bacterium
CACACGTCGGCAGGAAGAGAATCGACAGGCAGAATGGAGACTCAGCCGCTTCCGAAGGAGTAACGATGAGCCATGCCCAACTGCCGACGAGCAGTCCCTCCGATCAGGGGGTGGATGCCGACGGCATCCTGCGCTTCGTCGATGCGCTCGAGAACTCTCCTACTCAAGACCCGCACAGCCTGATGGTTCTGCGTCACGGCCACCTGATCGCGCAGGGCTGGTGGGCGCCATACGCGCCGCAGCGCAGGCACCTGCTGTATTCGCTGAGCAAGAGTTTCACCTCGGCAGCGGCTGGCATCGCGATTTCGGAGGGCCTGATCGACCTCGACGAGCCCGCCGTTTCGTACTTCCCCGAGTTCGATGCCGACATCACAGACCGGCGCAGCCGCTCGATTCTGGTGCGCCACCTGGCATCCATGTCGACAGGTCACACCTTCGACACGCTGGAACAAGCGCAGCGCAATGATCCGCTCGATGTCGTCCGCGGCTTTCTGATGCTGCCACCCGAGCGTGACCCTGGCACGGTTTTCGCATACAACCAGCCGGCGACATACACGCTTGCGACGATCATCCAGAAGCGCAGCGGTCTCTCACTTGTTGACTATCTGCGCCCTCGACTGCTGGATCCGCTGGGCATCGGCGAAGTCGGCTGGCAGCAATACCCGACAGGCCGCAACATCGGCTTCAGCGGACTGTTCGCCACGACGGATGCGATCGCTCGACTCGGCCAACTGCACCTGCAGCGCGGCAGTTGGAATGGCGAGCAGTTGCTGCCGGCCGATTGGGTTGATCAGGCAAGCAGCAGGCAGATCGATACGCCACTGCCGTTCCCCGACGACCCGACCAGCGGGCTGGATTGGCAGCAGGGCTACGGATTCCAGTTCTGGATGGCGCGCCACGGCTACCGAGGCGACGGGGCGTATGGACAGTTCTGCGTGATCCTCCCCGAGCAGGATGCGGTGGTCGCCATCACGAGCCAGACCGACAACATGCAAGAGACGCTGGATGCCATCTGGCGCGACCTGCTTCCGGCTTTCTCAGCTGCAAGCATCCCGTCCAGCGACGCCGACGACACGCTTTCTGCTCGGCTCGGCGGTTTGCGCGTCCCGCTCCCGGCGACAAACGATCTGGCGAACGCCGCCACGTGGAACGATGCGCCGTTCTCGCCCGCAGGCGGAACGTGCGCGGAGCAGCCATCGCTGCACGCTGTGCGCATCATCCGCGAGCCGGGCGGGTTTACGGTCACCCTCGCGGACGAATCAGGAGACCTCACCGCTCCAGTCACATCCGCAGACTGGTCGATCGGCGCCGGCGCTGCGCCGATCGCCGTCTCTGGCGGTTGGGTGAACGATACGGTGCTGCAGTTTGACGTCGTCTTCATCGAGACGCCGCATCGACTGCGGTTGTCATGTGACCGCAACACGCGCGAGTTCACGGCACACTGGGTCACCGTACCGCTCCGCATTGATTCGACGCCGCTCAGCGACCTGAAGACGCCGCTTCCGCTCGGTTAGCGTACGAGCCGGTTCGCACGTCTTCAACGAGTGAGCGCGCCGAGGGTTCCCAGCCGAATGTGGTGCGCGCTTTCGTTGCCACGAGTGCACCAGTTGAGGTGAGCACGTGCACGGAAGGCCCGAAGCGTTCGGCGGCGATCGAGAACGGGATCGACGTTGGCGATGCGCCGGTGAGCTCGGCGATGGCTTC